>NZ_SNUQ01000006.1 GCF_012027555.1 Thermococcus sp. CX2
ATATATATCTTGCGCTTCTATGTGCTGATTTATAACACACGCACATTATAGGAACATGGGGAAAAAGGGAGACATCAGTGAACTGAAGCGAGCACTAAGAACGACCACGGTTCCAGCGGGAGGTATCTTAATCCGCCCGTAATGGGGAGGTACACCCGGGGGATTTTAACTTCCTGGGCGTTGGGTGAATAGTTTATGGCTACAAGAACGTGCTCGTTTCCATAGGTTCTCTCATATACGAGGAGCCGCCCTTTGAACTTTATCGGCCTGAAAAGCCCGAGCTGCAGGGCTTTACTGGTTCTCCTCAACTGTATCAGTGCTTTTGTCACCCCGAGTATTTCGGTGTTCCACGCTTCCTTCTCCCATCTCATTGGAGTCCTTGGACTTTCCATCCCAAAAGCGCCCATTCCCCTCAGTCCTATTTCGTCACCGTAGAAAAGTGCTGGAATCCCCTTGTAGGTCATCAGGAAAGCGAGAGCGCAGAGGTATTTCTGCTCGTCACCGACGAGGTCGAGGAACCTCTCAACATCGTGGTTGTCGAGGAAGTTGTACATGGAATATTCCGCTGGCCCATAATAGGCACTCAGAAGCTCGAGCCAGTTGAGGAACTCTTCGGCGTTCATCTCTCCACGCACGAAGAACCTTAGAATGGCCTCGTACAGGGGATAGTTCATCGTCCCGTGGAACTTGTCGAAAAGCCAGGGCCTTGCGTCGTCCATCACTTCTCCAATCAGATACGCGTCCTCCGGCATTCTCTCCCTGACCTCGCGCCACAGCTCTGGCGGGACGCCGTGGGCGACATCCAGCCGCCAGCCGTCGGCACCCTTCTCGAGCCAGTGTTTCATTACCCTGACTATGAACTCCCTAACCTGTGGGTTGTCATGGTTCAGGCGGGGCATGAGCCACACCGAGAAGAAGTTCTCATAGTTCTGACGGAGCTTCTTCAGCCTCTGGTACTTCCGCTCCGGTGGTTCGTTCGAGTTGAGAACCCGAAGGAAGTCCTCCGACACCACCGGGAACTTCAGGATTCTGTAGAAGTCCCGGTATCTGCTCTCTCCTCCATTCTTCACGACGTCCTGGAAATAGGGGTGGAAAAAGCTCGTGTGGTGGAAGACGCCGTCTAGAATCAGTTTTATGTCCCTCCTTTTCAGCTCCCCGGCGAGCTCTCTGAAGGCCTCGTTACCTCCGAACTTTCCAGCGACCTTGAAGTAATCAACTATGTCGTAGCCATGGTAGGTCATGGACTCGAAGATTGGGGTCAGATAGAGAGCATTCACACCGAGCTCCTCAAGGTGGCCGAGCCTCTTCGCGATTCCGACTAAATCGCCACCGTGGTGCCCCAGACCGGTTTCGATTCTCCTTCCCAAGGGCTTTTTGATTATACCTCTCTCGAACCTGTCGGGCATTATCTGGTAGAAGACCCGGTCGAATACCCATTTCGGAACTTGGAGCTCTCTCGGTTCTGCGGTGAAGTTACCGTATTCGATTGTTCCCTCTCCCGTATCTATCTCGAAGTGGTAGCTCAGCTCCCCAGTTCTTGGAAGAACGGCCTCGAAGTAGTCGAAGAACTCGTCGCTTGCCTTCTTTCTCATCTCTATACGCTCATCGGCGATGAGGTACGTGGAGATTGCTTTCCCCTTCACAGCCCTCAGCAGGACGTGAGTTCTGTTGGCAAAGGAGTAGAGATAGGTTAGCGCTGGCTCGTGGTAGAAGTCGTCCCCAGCCGAGATCTTGGCAACACTCACATCTCTCTCGAATTTGTATGACAGCCGTCTGTAGGTTATCTTCTCTGGATTCTCTGGGTCTGGAGCGTATTTTCCGTCAATTGAGAAGCCGTAGTACCAGATCCCCTCCGGCAGCTCGACCCTTATCCGCCACCTTCCTGCCTCTCTTCTCATCCGAAAGCTGCCTTCATTGAAGGCGTTGAAGCTCCCGACGAGGTAGGCGTAGCTTCCCCTGGACGGGACTGAAAATTCAACCTTTGCGACCCGGCCAAAGTACTCGTTTGACTCGAATCCGAAAATTTTATACACCTTCCCCACCCAGGTATCACTAGTGATGATTAAACTGATGCTAGTGAACTTAAAAAGTTGGAGGTCTGGAAATGAAGGAAGAGAAAATCGTCGAAAAGCTCCAGAAACTTGGCTTGACTAAGTACGAGAGCCTAGCCTACATAACCCTCCTTAAGCTTGGTCCCAGCAAGGCCACGGACATAACGAAGGAGAGTGGGATCCCCCACACGAGGGTCTATGACGTTCTGAGCTCCCTTCACAGAAAGGGGTTCGTTGACGTGATGCACGGTGCCCCAAGGCTCTACAAGCCCGTCAATCCAGAGGTCGTCCTCGAGAAGATAAAGGAGGAGTTCATCGAGGACATAGAGAACTTGAAGGCAGCCTTCCTCGAGCTCTACCGCCAGGTGCACGGGGAGGAACTGCCTGAGATATGGACGATTCAGGGCTTTGAGAACACCGTCGAGAGGGCAGAGTACGTCATCAGGACGGCCAAACACGAAGTTTTAATAAACACCCCATTCGAGTTCCTTCGCCTTTTGAGGGACGAGATAAAGCGCCGGAAGGACATAATCTTCGTTATAATCAGCAACTTCGAGGAGATTCCAGAGTGGCTCAGCGGCGACAACGTTATTCTGGCAAAGACAGGAGGTGCCCCGTGGCTCATGGCGAGCTGGATAATCGGCGACATTGACTATGCACTCTTCTTCGGTGCTCTGCCGAGGGACAAGAGGCGCGAGAAGTTCTACTCCTTCTGGGCTAAGAGTCCAAAGATCATCCAGAACTACATGCACTGGTTCTACACCATATACCTCGACAACAGTGAGATCATCAAGCCCCTCAACTACGATAAGCTTCCCAAGCCACTATCGTTTGTTAACATTAGAACTCTCATAACTGTCTTGAAGTTTACAGAGCTTCCAAGGAGGGCTGAAGTCATCGGCAGGCTCGTCGAGACGAAGAAACCAATAACCCTCGATGGGGAGATAGTTGGGTACGAGTACACGCCGCTTATGGCCAACGTTACGGTTAAGGCCAACGGTAAGGAATGGAAGATCGGCGGAATAGGGAGTTACTTCGAAGATGTTGAGGGTGAGAAGTTCATACTTTTGGAGTGATTTTTCGACCTCCTCTTATTTTTAAAAGGAGATGACCGCAATGCAGATTCTGATATTGGGATTTGAGTACCTGCCCGTGAAGGTTGGGGGCTTGGCCGAGGCCGTAACCAGCATAGCCGAGGGCCTCTCGAATCTCGGCCACGAAGTGGTGGTCTTTACCCCGAGCCACGGGAAAGAAATGGGTGAACCTTTCACCTCCTTCAGGGTTTCGGCCTTCGGGGAGAGAGTGGATGTGACTGTGAGGAAGAGGGAGCAAAACGGTGTCATAGTGTATTCTCTCGGTGGGGGTGTTCTTGACAGTCCTGACATCTACGGTCCCGGCTGGGACGGCCTGCTGAGGAAGGCCGTTCTCTTCGGCAAGGCCAGTGTTGGACTCATGAACAAACTGATAGGTGAGTTCAAGCCTGATGTCCTCCACGCTCACGACTGGCACACGGTCTTCGCGCTCGGTCTTCTCAGAAAATACTTTGGTTTGAGGAGCGTTTTCACCATCCACAGGCTCAACAAGGCCAAGGTTCCAGCGCGCTACTTCCACGAGGCCAACCTCGATGAGCTCGTCCCCTATCCGGACATAGACCCCGAGCATACGGCCGCTTACATAGCCGACGCAGTAACGACCGTCAGCAGGAGCTACCTCCTGGAGGAATGGGACTTCTTTGGGCTCTTCGAGGGCAAAGTTACGCACGTCTTCAATGGTATAGACTGCTCCTTCTGGAACGAGGATCTGATAGAGACGAGAGACCTCCCTCGGGAGGAGCGCAGGAGGAGGATTCTTGAGAACCTCGGATTGCGCGATGGAAAGGTCTTTATGTTTATAGGGCGTTTTGACCGGGCACAGAAAGGTGTGGACACTCTGCTGCGTGCGATAGAGCTCCTTTCCACTGACCCATCTTTCAGTGATATGCGGTTCCTCATCATCGGCAAGGGGGATCCGGAGCTGGAGGCATGGACAAGGGCCATGGAAAACCGTTTCCCAGAGAACGTGAGGGCAATTACTAAACTTCTCAGCAGAGAGGTCGTTAGGGAGCTCTACGGCTCCGTGGACTTCGTGGTAATCCCGTCATACTTCGAGCCTTTCGGCTTGGTTCAGCTCGAGGCGATGTGCCTTGGTGCCGTTCCGATAGCTTCCGCCGTAGGAGGGTTAAAGGACACGATAATAGACCTCAGCAGCGATCCGGAGCATGCCACGGGGATGCTCGTCCCCCCAAGGGACGCCTTTGCCCTGGCAAGTGCGATGATATGGGCCAAAGAGCTCGACGACGAGACCTTGGAGAGGCTCAGAGAGAACGGGAAAAAGCGAGCCAGGGAGGACTTCAGCTGGGAAAAGGCCTGCGAGCGATATGTGAGGGTTTATGGGGGGAGGGTTGATAAGGCTGTTTCCTTCCTTCGCTGATTTTATTTCCATCCGAATTCACTCAGGAACTTTCTCTTCAGCCTCTTTATCGTCCCAGAAACGCCAAGCGTCCTGAAAATCGCCTTAGAGCCGTTTATGTGAGTGACGAGCGTCAGGGCGAAGCGAAGCTCCTCCACGTGCTTTCTATCAACGCGCACTATACCAGTCTGGCTCTTCTCGTCGAACTTTATGAACCAGGGCTTGGCCCGAGCGGAGCCGAGCGTCCCGAGGGTCGAGAGGCTCGCCTCCCAGATGGCCCTCTTTATCTCGTCCTTTGTGAAGGTTCTCTCACCGATGACCTGAAAGGCAATATAGCGGTGCTTGTCCCTCAGTGTCGGCGGCAGTGTCTTGGGTCTTTCCCTCATTTCAACACCTTCTCAGATTTGGTGACCAACCTTTTTAAGGCCTGCTCCTCTGGTTGTGTTAGCGAGAGCTGGAGGGATTTGGATGTGGGAGACCCCTTACTTTTCATACGCCGTGAGAGAACTGCCGAAGGGCTGTCAGATGTGCGTTAGAGGAGAGAAGCTCGTCCTCTTCACCACGGGCGCATGTCCGAGGGACTGCTTCTACTGCCCGCTGAGCCCTTGGAGGAGGGAGGATGTCGTTTACGCCAATGAGAGACCAGTTAAGAGGATAGATGACATTATTGAGGAGGCCAAAATTCAGGAGGCGAGGGGAGCAGGAGTCACCGGCGGCGACCCGCTGGCGAGACTGGAGAGAACAGCTGAATATATTCGAGCCTTAAAGGAGCAGTTCAGGGAAAAGTTCCACATCCACCTCTACACGACCGGAGCTCTCACAACGAAAAAGGCTCTCGAAAAGCTCTACGACGCCGGTTTAGATGAAATTCGCTTCCATCCGGACCTCTTCAACCCGAACTCAAGGCTCTTCAGGGTGGAGATTGAGAACATAAAGAACGCATTCGACTTCGACTGGGACGTTGGAGGAGAGGTTCCCGCCGTTCCTGGTCAAGGCGAGAGGATTAAGTGGTTCGCGGAGTTTTTGGACGGACTTGGAGCGAGGTTCCTCAACATCAATGAGCTGGAGTTCAGCGAGACCAATTTAAGGAACCTCCTGGATAGGGGGTACCGGCCCATCAGCGACGAGAGTTCGGCGATTAAGGGAAGCTTAGAGCTTGGCCTCGAAATCCTCCGCTGGGGGGAGGAGAACACCTCACTGAGCTACCACCTCTGCACCGCCAAGCTCAAGGACGCGGTTCAGCTCAAGAACAGGCTGAAAAGGATGGCGAGAAACGTCGCTAAGCCTTACATGGAGATAACCGAGGACGGAACGCTCCGCTTTGGCATAGCAGAGTACGAGGACTTAGACGAGCTCTACGCTCTTCTCGTGGAGGAGGCTGAGGTTCCCGAGGAGTGGCTTTACGTAAACCGCGAGAAGGGCAGGATAGAGATGCCTGAGGAAGTAGCTCTGGAGCTTGCCGAGGCGATAGAAGGCGACGTCAGGTTCTTCATCGTCGAGGAATACCCGACCTGGGACAGGATAGAGGTCGAAAGGATGCCGCTACCGTGAGTTTTACTTTTTCAGGTTGCTGGTTCTGGGGGCGTAAGTAACTTACGGGGGCGTAAGTTACGAGGGTTTCGAGAGTTGTTTACCTCACTCTCTCAGAGAACTTCCTCTGGAAGAGTTTTCGGAACAAGCCCAAGCACTTCTGGATGAGATGGCTGGGGATTTTCTCAGGGGCATTTCTGAGGAAAGACAGAGAAACGCCAGGTTAAAGATAATCGTGGGAATTGCTGGTTTGACTGTCTCTATACTCGCCACAGTTCTTCTGGGTAAGATGCTTTAAAGGAAAAGGGAGAGAAGTCAAACCCTCTCAATCCCTATCTTCGCCTGAACCTCGGGCCATTCAACAACGAAGCCCCTAGCCTCCTCGAACTTTACTTCGACAGCTCTCGTCTCCTTCATTATGTAGTCGAGGTTCTCCTGAAGAAGCTCGCGGTTCTCGTCGGTGGTCTCTATGGTGACGATTATCCTGTCGTTGACGTCCAAATCGAGGCGCTTCCTCATCTCCTGTATCCTCCTCACGAACTCCCTCGCGAGGCCCTCAGCTAACAGCTCCCTCGTGAGGGTCTTGTCCACGAAGACCCTTCCGCCGTCGAAGTCTTCGCTGACGAAGAAGTCTGGCAGCTTCTCCTCTATGCTGAGGTGCTCCCTTGTGAGGTGGAAGGTCTTTCCTTCGATCTCGACGTCCATCTCGCCGGCCTCGTAGAGTTCCCTGCCGTGCTCGGCTATCCACTGGGAGACGAGCCTAGCGTCGCCCTTGAACTCCGGCCCGACCTTCGCGAAGTTCGGCTTTATGATGAGCTCGCGCTCGACCTTTTCTACAACGACCTCCTTGGCGTTGAGCTGGTCGCGGAGTATTCTGTTAAGCCTATCGACTGCCTTGGCGACGGTTTCATCCTCCGTCTCTATGATTATCCTCCTAACCGGGTAGCGGAGCTTTATCTTTGCCTTCTGTCTGGCACTTGAGCCGGCCTCGACTATCTTTCTTACGGCTTCCATCTCCTTCTCGAGCTCTTCATCAATGGCATTCTCGTCGGCTTTGGGCCAGTCAAGCATGTGGACGCTCTCAACGCCAAGGAACGGCTTGAGGAGGTTCTGGTATATCTCTTCAGCTATGTATGGCGTGAAGGGTGCCATAAGCCTCAGGAGGACGTTGAAGACCTTCCAGACGGTGTAGTAGGCAGCTAACTTGTCCGGGTCGTCGCCTTCAACCCACATGCGCTTCCTGATCAGCCTGATGTACCACCTGCTCAGGTCCTCGACGACAAAGTGGTATATCGCCCTCGTCGCCCTGCTGAGGTAGAAGCTCTCTATGCCGTTCTCGACCGCTCCGATTAGGCTGTTGACCCTGCTTAGTATCCACCTGTCCTCCTCGCGGAAGGGCAGCTCTTCGGGGTTGACTCTCGTCGGGTCGAAGTTATCCAGGCTCATGTAGGTGGCGCTCAAAACGTAGACGTTCCAGAGTATGTTGAGCATCCTCTTGACCTGAGCCAGGCCCTTCCAGCTGAACTTGAGGTTCTCCCAGGGGTTGGTGGCCCAGAGCATGTAGAACCTGAATGGGTCCCTTCCCTCCTTCTGGACGACCTCTTCTGGCCTTATGATGTTGCCGAGACTCTTGCTCATCTTGTCGCCCTTTTCATCGAGGACGTAGCCGTGCATGGCGACCTTCCTGTAGGGGACTGTGTCGAAGGCTATAACACTGGCCGCCTGCTGGGAGTAGAACCACTTGGTTACCTGGTCTTCACCCTCAACTATAAAGTCCGCCGGCCAGAGCTCCTTGAAGAGCTCCTCGTTCCTCGGGTAGTCGAGGGAAGCCCAGCTGGCTATTCCGCTGTCAAACCAGACGTCAACGACGTCCTTAACGCGGCGCATCTCCTTGCCGTTGACCTTTATGATGAATGCATCCACGTAGGGCCTGTGGAGGTCCTCCGGGCCGAGCTTCTCTTCGATGACCTTGAGCTTCTCTTCGTAGCTCTCCGGCAGCTCTATTCTCTCGCCGTTCACCTCTATGGCCACTGAGAGCTTGACAAGCTCCTCAAAGCTCCCAACGACGTGTATCTCCCCGTCCTCGCTCTGCCATATCGGCAGGGGTATTCCCCAGTAGCGCTGTCTGCTTATGACCCAATCTCCGGAGTTCATGACGCCGTTGTCGTACCTGACCTTCACCCAGTCGGGGTACCAGGTCACCTTCTCGTCGTTCTCCTTAATTATCTGATCCTTGACCTTGCTGACCTTGAGGAACCACTGGTCGGTGGCGCGGAATATAAGCGGCGTCTTACAGCGCCAGCAGTGCGGGTACTTGTGCTCTATCGTTCCGGCCTTGACGAGGTAGCCCTTCTCCTTGAGGTGCTCTATGATCTCAGGGTTGGCGTCTTTGACGTAGACTCCCTTCCACTTGCCCTCCACGTATCTGCCCTGGTCATCAACTGGTGAATACGCTGGAAGGCCGTACTTCCTTCCGACTTCGAAGTCTTCCTCACCGTGGCCTGGAGCGGTGTGGACAAGGCCAGTACCGTCCTCCAGGGTAACATGTTCTCCGAGGATCACGCGGTGGGCCCACTCGTACCTCTCGTTGAATTCTTTCTGAGTTGGGTACTCCTCCATGAGTATGTGCATGTAGCGGAGTCCCTCGAGGTCTTCACCCTTGAACTCCTCCACTACCTCGCCCTTGACGCCGACCTCGTTGAGAACCCTCTCAGCCAAGGCCTTGGCCACTATCCAGTACTCCTCGCCGTTCTCGGTCTCGACCCTGACCTTGACGTAGTCGTATTCTGGATGAACGGTGACGGCGAGGTTTGCCGGCAGGGTCCACGGCGTGGTTGTCCAGATGAGGAGGAACTCTTTTTCCTTCCCCTCAATCGGGAACTTGACGTATATGCTCGGGTCCTTCCTTATCTTGTACTCACCGCGAACCTCGTGCTCAGCCAGGGCCGTCTCACAGCGCGGGCACCAGTGCAGAACCCTCTTGTCCTTCTCGAGGAGGCCCTTCTCCCAGGCGCGCTTGAGCGTGAACCAGCCCGATTCTATGTACTCGTTCTTTATGGTCATGTAGGGGTTGTCCCAGTCCATCCATATGCCGAGCATCTTGAACTGCTCGGTCATGACCCTGAGGTTGTTGAGGGCGAACTCCTTACACTTCCTTATGAACTCGTCAACGCCTATCTCGGTCTCTATGTCCTTCTTGGTCTTCAGGCCGAGAGCCTGCTCGACCTTGACCTCTATCGGCAGGCCGTGCATGTCGAAGCCTGGCTGCCTGCGAACGTTGTAGCCCTGCATGGTCCTGAACCTTATCACCATGTCCTTGATTATCTTGTTCCAGGCCGTTCCGAGGTGTATGGCACCGCTGACGTAGGGCGGCCCGTCGAGGAAGTAGTACTTCGGTCCATTCGCCCTGCTGGCTTTAACCTTCTCGTAGACCTCGTTCTCCTTCCAAAAGCGCTCTATCTTCTCTTCCAGCTGAGCTGGAGAGTACTCCCTAAACTCTGGCTCCTTGATCATTTCAAAACCTCCCGATGGTCGTTGACAGGAAAGCTAAGACTAACTAACTCAGAATAGCGAGGGGCCTTACTCGAAACGAGCCAAGCGAAGGATAAAACACTCCCCCCTCATTGGCATCGGGGCAAAATTGGGAACTTTCCTTATAAGGTTTTTGGATGGGAGGCGCTGCGCGTCTCTCATTCCCCAAACGTTCCCTCCCGATTTTGGCTTGCTGGAGACTAGTGGAGAGAAGTGTGCCCTCCCCGACCGACCCCAGGTCACGTCTCCCAGGGGCGTGAGGGGGGAGGGCGCGGTGATGATTATCTCTCTAGAGAATTTAAACCTCACGGAGAACTGGGTGACGTGAAGAGCTCGGTGGGAATTAGGGGTCTCCCAGAGGCTTGTTTACTTGGCTTGTGGTCAAAAAGACAGGATTAGAAAATCGAAAGGGGCTTACTCCGTCTTCATCTGCCTCTCTTCCTCCGGCTCACCCTTTCTTCTGCTCTCATTCTTGATGACCTGGATGACGTAGTCTATGAACTTCCTGACCTCTTCGAGGTCTTCCTCGGGGATGTCCTGGATTTTCTTGTTCTTCGTCTTGTACGTGAGGAGCTTGAGGAGTGCGAGCCTGCCCAGTGCAGTCCTGGTGCTTATCTCACCCTCTTTCCAGTCTCGCCAGATGGCGTTGGCTATGCCGTAGAACTCGGGGATGCTGTCGAGGCCGGGATCTCCGACGTCGATGACTTCCTTTCCGAGGTACTTGTAGCGCTTCTCCTTCTCTTCCTTCGAGAACTCTCTGGCCTTTTCCTTAATGTACGCGTGGACCATCTTCATCACCTCCAGAAGAGTGTACTCTGAAAAATTTATTAACTTTTTGTTGGTAAATATCTCTCAGCTCTCTTTTCTGACCTCGTTCCATATGCCGGCCATGATCAGCGCCGCGCCGAGGTAGCCTTTGAGGCTGAGCACCTCCCGTATCGTGAGGAAAGCCGATATGTGGCCGAAAATGGGCTCTGCGGAGTAGATGAGGGCCGCCCTGTGGGCCTTGGTGTGGCGCTGGTGCTTGACCTGGAGGGTGAAGGCAATAACCGTGGCGAACACCGACGTGTAGAGAACCCCAAGCCACGGTATCGGGTCCTTTGGAACCATCAAAGGCTCGAAGGTGAGCGCGAAGGCCGAGGAGAAAACGAAGTTCCAGAATATCTGCCAGAAGGCCAGGCTCAGGTAATCTCGCTCCCCGAACTTTTGGACGAGGACTATCTGGAAGGCAAAGCTCAGCGCGCTGAGGACGGTCAGCAAATCGCCGTAGTTGAAGTTTAGGCTCGCCCCGGATATGAGGTAAAGGCCTGTCAGCGCCACGATCAGGGAAAGAACGTCCCTCCCCTTAAACCTGTCTCCAAGCAGGAAGTAGGCTATAAACGGCGTGAAGACGACGTAGAGCGACGTTATGAATGCCGAGTTCGATGCCGTCGTGTACTTCAGGCCGACTATCTGGAAGCCGTGGCCGAAGAAGAGGGTTAGACCGAGGATGAAGCCTTCCTTCAGGGTCTCCTTCCTGAGAACCCGCGAGCGGAAGAGAAGGAGCATCAGGAGGAATGCTATGCCGAAGCGGTAAGCTAGGAACAGGATTGGGGGCAAATAGCCGAGACTTACCTTCATGGCTGGAAAAGTGAAGCCCCAGATTGCCGTGATGCCCAGGAGGATGAGCTCAGAGCGGTTCATCGCAGGTTTCTCATGTTCTACATTTATAAGCGCTTCTGTTTGTATAAACGCCAATCTGAGCGTTTTCACAAGAGTTATATATTTTGGGTTCCACTCTTGATATTAGGTGTTCCAGATGAATGACGCTGTGTCCGATGAGAGGATGTGGATACTGATAACTCCCGACAAGTGCAGCGGATGCAGGCTCTGCGAAGTGGCCTGCTCACTTGAACACGAGGGTGTAATATGGCCAGAGGCATCGCGCATAAGGATTTTTGAGGAATTCCCAGGCGTTAACGTCCCACATACCTGCGTCCAGTGTCCTGACTATCCGTGCGTAAACTCATGCAACTTCGGAGCCCTGAGCGTTGATGAGAAAACCGGGGCCGTTCTCGTGGACGAGGATAAGTGCACCGAATGCGGCGCATGTGTCTTGGCATGTCCGGGCCGTGTTCCACGGATTCCTGCCGGCAAGGAAAGCGTTGTTATCTGCGATCTCTGTGGGGGCAGCCCTAAGTGCGTGGAAGTCTGCCACGAGGCCGGCCACGACGCCCTAAAGCTCGTCAGGGGCAACTACCGTTCAATATACAGGACGTTCGTGAAGGACCCGCTTGAAAAAACCGGCGATTTGGCGAGGAAGCTCTACGGGGAGGAACTGATGAGGTGATACCATGTACGGCTACGCTGGGAAGCTCCTAGACGTTGATTTGAGCAGGGAGAGCGTGAAGGTAGTTGAGCTCGACGAGGAGATGAGGAAGTTCTACGGAGGCAGGGGGCTGGGGGTTTACATCCTGTGGAAGGAGCTCGGTAAGGACTGGGAAAATATCGACCCCCTTGGCGAGGAAAACCTCCTGCTCATCCTCACGGGCCCGCTAACGGGCTACTACCCGGGCATGAAGACGGCCGTTGTTTCAAAATCGCCCGAGAGCAACGGCGTCGTGGGGAGCGTCCTGAGCAGCGAGGTTGGGCTGGAGCTGAAAGCGGCCGGCTACGATGGGATAATCATCAGGGGAAGGGCAAAGAGCCCGGTATATCTCTTCGTGAATGATGATACCGTTGAAATCCGTGATGCTTCCAAGTACTGGGGTATGGGTGGAGTGGAGCTTCATAAAACTCTCCTCAAGGAGGTGCATGAGGAGATAAGGAAGAAGGAGAAGCTCAAGGGAATCCCAAAGGAGCCCGCCATGATGTACATTGGGAAGGGTGGAGAGAACAAAGTCCGCTTCGCCGCGATAATGACGAAGCTTATGCACGCCGCTGGCTACGGCGGCTTCGGGGCGGTGATGGGCAGCAAGAACCTGAAGGCAGTAGTTGTTAAGGGGAGCAAGGCCCTTCCAGAGGTTTATGACAAGAATAAAGTCAAGGCCATGCTGAGGGAATTCTGGAGTGAGCTGTTTCAGATGACCACATTCAGGGAGTGGGGCACCGGGTCTGGCGGCTACAGCGTAGGAAAGGACCGCTCGAGCCAGCCCATAAGGAACTGGCAGGAGGAGTACCATGACGACGAGAGGATAAGCGTGGTGAACTTCGAACTCAAGGCCTGGGTGAAGAAGTACTGGGCCGACTATGGCTGTCCCGTTAACTGCATGAAGATTTCCTACCTCCGCTACGGGCCGTATAAGGGAGCCATCACAGACGCCCCGGACTACGAGCTGATGGCCTACATGGGGACCAACCTCGGCATCTTCGAGCCCGAAAAGATAGTCTACCTCTCATACCTCGTGGACGAGCTGGGCTTAGATGGCATAAACGCTGGCAACGTCCTCGGCTTTGCTGCCGAGCTCTACCAGAGGGGCATCCTCACGGAGGAGGACATCGGCTTCAGGCTTGAGTGGGGCGACGAGAAGGCCTTTGCAAAGCTCTTAGAGCTCATAGTCGAGAGGAAGGGTATCGGTGAAATCCTCGCGGAGGGAACCTACAGGGCGGCCATTAAAATAGGTGAGATGAAGAACGCCGATGCCCTCAGGTATGCGGTTCACGTCAAGGGGATAGGCGTCGGTGCCCACGGAGTTAGGAGCGATCTCGACTACACAAAGGATATAAGCTACGCAGTCTCCGTTCAGGGAGGCGACCACACCGCGACGGCTGGCCTTCCGGCGAGGAGCTATGAGGGTGAGCTCGTGAATGCCTTCTACGACTCTGCAGTGGTCTGTATGTTCGTAACTCGGCCAGGCTTCGAGAGAATCCTCGAGTTCGGGAACGCGGTTACCGGCTTTGAGCTCACTCCCGAAAAGTGGTTCAACGAGACCGGCCTGAGGATAATCCACCTCCAGAGGATTCTGCTCCTTCTTGGCGGCCCCGACACCTACTGGGACCCGAGGAGGGACGACGACAATCCACAGCGCTTCTACGAGCCATTGCCGAGCGGTCCTGTTAAAGGCAAGGCCCCAAGCAGGGAGGAGGTACGCTCCAAAGTCATGCAGTATTACGAGGAAGTCGGCTACGACGAGAACGGCATTCCAAAGGAGGAAGTCCTCGAGGAGCTCGGCCTCGGCGAGGCGAAGCGCGAGGTTAAGCGCATAAAGGAGCGCCTTGGCCTCTAACCTTTATTTTGGGGGTGGTTCCTATGAAGATTAGGCTGGTCATCTATGGAGAGCTGGCACTTCGCTTCTCACCGAAGATGGAGCTTGAGGTCGAGGAAGGAACAACCGTGGGTGAGGTACTCAGAAGACTTGGGATAAGCGCCGCCGAGCACCACATCCTCGTGAACGAGAGAAAAGTTGATGAAAGCCGCACACTGAAGGATGGCGATGTCGTTAAGCTTCTTCCTGTGATCTATGGAGGCTGATCATTCCCCCGGCCCGTTTACGCACCCCATGTTCATCGCCAGAAGCATCTCGACGAAGCCAGACTCAAGATTCTCAACTATCCTGCCCCTCAGGCTCTTGAACTCCTCTAAAGTCAGCGGTCTCTTATTCTTCAGCCACTTTATCTTTCCGTCGTTCCTGTCGAGGACGACTATCTCTCCATCAGCAATGAGCGGGACGTAGTTGATCTTAATTCCATACATCTCCTCGGCGAAGGCCATCTTGGCCCTGAGGAGCTCGAGGTAGTTGGCCAAATCCTCTCCCAAAAGCCTCCTGAACTCCCTCTCCATTCTCCCACCGAAATTATTTCGGGGGTCAGACTTATTAGCCTATCGGTCAAATTTGTGTAAGAATGAACTCCCGAAAGGGCAATAAACTTGAAGGTTATATCACTCTCGGTGAGACCATGCCCATGAAGTTTGGCCATCACTTCCACGCCTACCAGCCGGGTGATATAGTTTATGTCAAGGACGGTGATGGGAGTAAGCCAATAGAGTACGAAGAGCGCAAGAGTCCGGTCGCCATAAAAATCCGCGGGGAAGAAGTTAAGGGCGAAAACTGGACGAGGGCAATGCTCTATTCCTACGAACACATAGCCGATACACTCTGGCGGATGAAGGGAATAAGCATAGATATTGAGCCGTTCACCTTTCTAATGCTCCTCCGCTACCACAGGAAGGCCTTCGAGGAGACGGTTTCCCTCTTGGAGAAGTTTGACGCTGTTCCGACCACACCCTTCCATCCAATTGTCCCGCACCTCGACGAGTTCGAACAGAGGATTTTGGCGAGGGTCTCCTTTGACTTCTATGCACCCCTCATTGAGAAGAGAACGATCATCGGCTACTGGCTTCCCGAGGCGGTCATAACAAGGAGGAGCACCGAGATAGTCGAGTCCTCAACCGACAGGAGGCTTGTCTTCCTTCTCGACGAGAGGCAGCTCCTCTACGACTTCCCCCATGCGAAATACTCCTGCAACCGCTATTCTAACTCATTCGTCTTCGGTCGCGAGTGGGAGCTGAGCGATGCCTTCGCATTCAACACCCTCGACGTTCCCGGACTCATCAGTAAAACCCTCGAAAGGAGAGACGGCTACAAGGAGAACGCCGGAGTTCCCTATCTGGTTTTCACGGCAAGCGACTTGGAGAGCCTGCTCGGCAACCCAGAGCAGCTCGGCCGCTTCACGGCCTGGATGAAGGGCCTTGAGGAGAATGGAATAGAGAGGGTCTCGGCTCAGGAGTTCGTCATGAAAAAGCTCTCCGGCGAGTTCAAGCGCCTCGAGGGGGAATGCGAGTTCGAGATGGGAGTTAAGGACTACTCGGCTTGGAGCGACTACTTCGATTTAAGCCCCGATGGAAAGACGAGCGACTCTAGGTGGCTCGGCTATCTGAGGGGAGATGGGAAGGTCTTCGCGAGGAAAGTCAATGGGAGGAAGATAAGCCAGCTCTGGAAGGTCGCCTTCACTAAGCTCTTCGAGGAGCTAAACAGGGCCGTTAGATGGGGAGTGCTTGAGGGGTTGAGGGAGCTTGGAGTAAAAAACCCTGAGGAGTTCCTCGTGAGATATGCGAGGATTTTCTTCAAGGATTACTATGACTACTTCGGCATTGAAACTTCAATAAGCTACGTCCTCGAGCCCGCTAACGGCGAGAAGCAGGCTCTGAAGCTCGGAAGGATTTACTATCTTATGCTCCTGGCGAACCACTCATGTCCACGCTTCTGGGAGAACCTCGACACGCGCGTGGCCTTCGGCAACGTCTCCGTTATTGCCAAGGCCCTCATCGAGCTGATGAACTATTTTGAGGACGAGAGGGGGAGCGTTTTCGTTGAAGCATACCTCAAGCTCCTGAACTTCGGTAAACTCTATCACCTTTGGAACCTCGGCTCATTACCGGCTCTCGAAGGCTGGGAAACGAGCGAGAAAGCGTGGAATAGCGCGCTGAAGCCAGAGGTACCCAGCAGCGGCTACAACGTGGTGACGAGAGCCGCCCTCTACGTCGGGAAGAGGGACATGAAGGGCGAGCTCAGGAGGATAATAGACCCCTACAACCTCGAGTGGGCCGTTGCCGACACTGGCCACATTCCGGGCGAGAGGCACGGCCACTGGGAGAACCAGGGGTGGTGCGAACATAGAGACTGAATATTCGGACTTCAAATATTGTGGAGAACGAGAAGAGGTTGGCAAAAGAAAACTGCTCCCTTCACAAGGTGATGCTGAGTGAAGGAGTCCAAATCCTCTGGCGGGAACTCTCTCATACTGGAGCTGATATTTGGAACTCTGGATGGGAAGGAGTATTTGAAGTTGAAACGAATACTGGAAGAAATTGAAAAGCTGTTCAATGAACGGGAACTTCCGCCCTAGCCCTTTAAATCCCATTTTTTCCTGCTCAGGAAGAGGTATGCTTCCCTCTCGAGCTCCCCTGGAACATAATCCACCAGAATACCAGCGGAGTGGATGAACTCTCTTACCTGCTTGCCCAGGGCAACTTGATTTTTCCCCAGAAGTTCCACGATGACGTCAACCACGTTCTCCTTGACTCTCTTCTCGGCGTAGAGCCTCTTTCCGATCAGCCAGACCTTTTCGTTCTTCCGATAGAAGTCGCGGCCACTCTCGGTGAAGAACTCGGGGCCGGGCTTTATCATTACCCTCTCGCGCTCGGCCCTGTCCAGCTCAAGCATTATGAATGCCTTATCCCCTACATAGCCGTAGTCCCAGCCGAGAACCCTAAAGTTCTCCCGAGTTAGGGCCTTCTCAAATCCTTTAGCGCTCCTCTCCAGCTGGGGAAGGAGGATGTCATCAACGAGTTCGGGTTTGGGGAACAGGAGCGTCACCAAATGAGTGCCCTTCCTCCGAAGTTCGCCGAGGTAATCCCCGCTCGGTTTCTCCCTTGGGAAGAAGAACTCCACACTTGGTTCATCAAGGAAGGTCTGGGCTTTGAAGTAGAAGATTCCGTAGCGCTCCCAGCCAAGATTTGCAGCAACGTTCCTCCTGGGATCAACGGGGTCTATGACCACGAGCGGTTTGTCCTCCTCTCCCTCCTTCCTCACAGTTTTCATAGCCATCTCCCGCTCGCGCTTGAGCCAATTTCCTGGGTCGATTATCTTCTGCCTCAGTATGAAGTCGGCCTTCTCCAGAACGTCCAGGAAAGAGCCGTACTTGATGACCAGAATCTCGGCGAGGTAGCCCGAGAAGCCCCTCACGTAAATCTCGCTGCCGTAGGCTTTTATGCCCTTAAGGAAACGTTTTAAGAGCCTAACATCGTCGTTCCTTCCGCTGAGGTTCTCTATAACCCACTCCGTGTGGAGTATTGACCTGTCCACGGCCGTTCTGACGTCCTTCCAGCTCTTCACGTTGTAGCACGGCACGAGATCAATCTTGACGCCCCTATAGACCGCCCTTACGTATGGATGCTCGGCGTAGGCGACCTCATATCCACCGAGCCTCGTCCCTATCTCTTTCCCGAGCTCCAGCCCCCTGGAGCGGAGCTCCTCGAGGGGGGTATCGGGGGGAAAAGCTAGGAAGAGGTCAACGTCGTGGTCACCAGCGAGATAGGTGTCCTTGGCGAGCGAGCCGACGAAGTGTGGCCTAACGTCGAGGCCGAGCTTTTCAATGGCTTCGAGGGCGATGGCCTTGATCTCGTCCATCAAGCTCTCTACAAAGGCCCTCTCTTCCTCGCTCGGCTTGATTCTGGCTAGGACTTCTGAGATCACATCTTCAACCTGCATGGGCTCTTCTCAGCGCCGATGCTTAAAGGGATTTCGCATTTGGAATCTTCCAGATTTGATGACGTGGAATCGAGGGGTTTATACATTGGTTGATTCCGTGACATTACGGGAAGATTATGGAGGTTCTCGATACGTACTTTTCTGCAGCCACAAGGAAGTCGACTTCGTAACGCCCCCATTTGGCATTGAGGTTAAATGGCAGGGAAAGGTTAAACCGAGCGGCTTTTCCTCGCGTTGCCATCAAAAACAAGCTCCTGCGCTCAAAAAAAAGGATTTGGATTTCGTGGGAAGAGGAACCTTGTGATAATCCTGGTCCTATTCCTCCAGCTTTAATCCCCCACCAGCTCAAACCTCGCAACGGTCTCATAAATCGGGCCTTTCGGTGTCAGCGTGCTCTTCTTGAGCTCTATGGCCTCGACCTCAAACTCTCCGAAGTCCTCATTGGCGAGGTCTTTGAGCGCCATCGCCAGCTCCAGCTTGTCCCTCACGAACTTCACCCTTCCGATTGTGATATGGGCGACGAAGTCCTTATCCTTCTTGAAGCCCAGCCTCCTCATGGCCTTCTCTACGTCCTGGGCTATCGCCTTTATGCCCTCGTCGTTCTCTATTCCCGCCCAGATGACGCGGACGTAGTTCGGGTTGGGGAAGAGGCCGATGCCCTTTACCCTAACGCGGTGCTTCTTGTGCTTCTTCGCTATTTCTGCCAAAGCCCTCTTCACTTCTTCGGCGGTTGCCTCGTCAATCTCACCGAGGAACTTGAGCGTGACGTGGAAGTTCTCCCTCTCGACGAACTTTATCTTTGCCGCTTTATTTCCAATCCTTTCCTGAGCCTTCAGGAGGTTGTCCCTGACCTCGTCGCTAACTTCGATGGCTATGAACGCCCTCATATCACCACCCAAGAAAAATTGGGGGGAGGGGTTAAAGGGGTTTCGAGTCGTTCTTTCCTAATGCTTTCCGAGGAATCTTTCAACGAGGATCACTACAACCAGCTCGATAATGAGGCCCAAGAGTATAAAGTACTCTTTCTTGATGCTGATGAGGAATGCCAAAGCAAGCCACAGGAGAGTGAAGGCTCCGATCGTTATCAGTACACCCTTCGGAATGCTCCCATCGAGGTATCTCCCAAGCACGATCATGAAAATTAGTCCACCAATTTGAATCCACATCCATTGGCGGTTGATCTGTCGTGGGAAGTCCATGAATGCCAGTGCAAAAAGGAAGAGGAAGTAAATGAATGGAAGCACGAAAGTCCAGCGCTTCATGCTTTTCACCTCAAGGATTCGGTAGATGGTAGTCATTTTTAAGTGTGTAGCTGGCTATTCTTAGGTATTTTAGAACGGGTTCGTATACATATCCTGGGGGTATCCAGCGCCAGTGATATTCCCATTTCCAAGCGAACCATATCCACAAGCAACCATATTCATCTAAAAGGTAGTGCCCAAATGCTATTCCCCCTGCCAAGCCTACTATGGCTCCAACAATAGCCCCCGGCACATTGGCGAAGTAAGCACCTATAGCGGCTCCTAATGCAGTAGGGCCAACCTGAAGGATAAATGCTGATTTTGCATTGGAAAAGTGCAGGTGTGTGAGCTTATTACCTTTGATTGAAACAGTGTCCCATGGTTCTATCCCATAGTACTCGTAATCTGGATGCGGGTACCGTATCATGTAGCCTTTGACAAAGTATACTCCATCCCACCAGTAGTGTTGCTGTGTATTATAAGCTATGGTAGGGAAAGGCTCTTTGTTTATCAATGACTTTGATATTAACTGTTTTGTTCTCAATCCTGGGGCTATTATATTTATGGGAGTCCTTATGGAGTAATTGGCTCCTGAGGAATCTCTGACTGTCAGTAGGTATGAGTTATCAATCTTGGTGGATGTTATATAAACAACGTCTACTATCTTATCTGTAGTTGTGTTCTTGATTAGTATCGTTGCTTCATTGCCATTGGTTTTGTAGTCAATCAGTAGGTCTCCAAAAATAAAGACCTGTCTTGTGGATGTATTCACTAAGAGTTTAGTTGGGAACTCCTTCATAACCACTACCTTTGCGTGAGGATTTTGGGCGGGACTTGGCATCGCTACCGCGCTCCCTGCCGTCACTCCAACCATCAGCAGTCCAAGCAGGACTGCAAACAACGACTTCCACTTCACGAGGTCCACCTCTCCAAGGTTTTTGCATTATATTCTATCCAACTTAATCTTATAAGTTTTTCCTTTTACTTTAAGTAAAAATTCTTCCTTTTTTTTTTCAAGTATAATTTTATTCAGAATTGTGTTTTCCTTTTAGAATGAATCAAAAGAAGTCTGAGTAAGGAAGTTGCATGGTCATGCACTTGGAGAAAGTGGGGGCTAAAAATCAAAAACTCACTCCCTCACAACAACAGGGAACTCTTCCCATGGGAAGACTATCCACTGGTCGGTTCTGAAGACATAGAAGTCAGGAACGACCTTAGTCCAGGGCTTCATGCTGAGGCAGGCGACCTTTACCTCCCTGGCGCCGGCCTTCTTGACTTCCTCTATGACGACCTCAAGAGTCTTACCTGTGTCGCTGACGTCGTCGACGATGACGACCCTCTTTCCATCCAGCGAGCCGTGCAGCGGTATGGTCACCACAGGTTTCTCCATGTGCTCCTCTATATCCTTGTAGAACTTGACGGCTATGACCTTGACGTCAACGTCACCGAGGATGTGGCTGAGCCTTACAGCTGGAATGAGGCCGCCCCTGGCGACGCCGACTATGACGTCGGGCATGAATTTCTTCCTCATTTCTTCGGCGAGCGCGAAGACGGCCCTATCTATCTGCCACCAGGTGAAGTAAACCTTGTCCATGCTAACACCTCCGAATAGCGCAGGTTGGAAAGGCCCTTACTTTAAGGCTTTCGTCCGATGGGGAGAAGTTAAAGCCGTAGACTTAAAAAACCTCCGTTGACAGGGAGATGTCAAAGCATAAGAAAAAGGGGAGAAGTCACCCAATAACGCACTTGCTCCAGCCGCAGACGGGACAGGTGGCGCAGCCGCTCTCCATTTTCAGCTCGACGAGCTTTCCGTCCTTCTCATAGCAGACGGGACAGTAAGTGACTCCCAAGAGCTCCTTTATATTCTCTTCAGGGATCTCTGGCGGCTCCCTATGGTGGGGGTGCTCGTGAGTTTCTGGCTTAACCGCCTTCGGAACGTTCAGGGAGAAGCTGAGTGAGGGAGCTTCCTTCTTCTCCTTGCCGTTGGTGCCGTTGAGTATGCCCTCGACGTTGATGAACTTGGCCAGCCATGGCTCGGCCTCAACGACGGTCTTGAGCTTCTCGACAGCGTAAGCGCTCGGTTTACTCTTGATGCGCTGCTTCTTCTCTCCTTCAACGCTGTAAACCTGAACGCTGAGCGAGCCGTCGCGGTAGACGGTTATACCCTTACAGCCGAGCTTGTAGGCGAGCAGGTAGGCGGCCTTGACGTCCTCAACGGTGGCATCGTTTGGCATGTTGATGGTCTTGCTCGCGCTGTCTGTAAGCCAGAGCTGAATGTTGGCCTGAGCCAGTATGTGGTCGAGCCAGTGGATGTCCATCGAGGTGACAAAAACGCGCTGCATGTCCTCTGGGATTTCCTCGAGGCCCTGGACACTTCCGTAGTTGTCGCTTATCTTCCTCAGTATCTCGTCGCTCCAGAGGCCGCGCTTCTTCAGTTCGGCCTCGAAGACGGGGTCAACGTAGTAGAACTCGCCAACGGTTACGCTCTTCTTATAAACGAGGGCAAAGATGGGTTCTATGCCGCTGGAGGTATCGGCTATCATGCTGACCGAACCGGTGGGCGGACAGGTGGTCACCATTCCGTTCCTGACACCGTAGCGCTTGATTTCTTCAACCAGCTCATCCCACGGAAGGGTCCAGACCTCCCTGTGGTAGTAGCCCTCGACCGGAAGCTCTCCATCCTTGTATCTCGTCTTCTCGTAGAGCGGGAAGGGCCCGCGCTTTTTCGCGGCCTCAACGCTGTACTTGTAGGCGTAGAAGGTGAGGTACTCAGTGGCTTTCCTCATGAAGTCGTAGCCCTCCTTGCTGTTGTAGGCTATGCCGAGCTTGAAGAGGGCATCGGCCAGGCCCATCATTCCGACGCCTATTCTCCTAGTGAGCTTGGTGTTGTAGTCTATCTCCGGGAGCGGGAACTTGTTGACGTCGATTGCGTTGTCGAGGTACTTGGCGACCTTTTGGATTACGTAGGCGTACTCGTCCCAGTCGAAGTAGGGCTTGCCTTCTTCATCATACTTGACGAACTTGGCGAGGTTTATGCTGGCTAAATTACAGGATTCGTAGTCGTAGAGGGGCTCTTCTCCGCAGGGGTTAGTTGCACGGATTTTTTCGCCCTTTGCTGGCTCCAGAACGTTCCTCCTGTTGATGACATCGAAGAATATAACTCCCGGGTCGGCCTTGGCCCAGGCCATGAAAGCTAACTCCTCGAAGAGGCTCTTGGGGTCTATCTCCTTGACCTTCTCGCCAGTCCTCGGGTTGATGAGCGGATAGCGCTTGCCCTCTCTCAGAGCTTCCCAGAAGTCGGCCCATATGCCCACGCTGATGTTGAAGTTGGACAAAACGTTCGTTCCGATGTTCTTCTCCTTGGCGTGGATGAACTTCTCTATGTCGGGATGCCAGACTTCGAGGATGCCCATGTTCGCGCCCCTTCTCACTCCACCCTGCTTTATCACGTCGCTGACGGCATCAATGAGGTGCATAAAGCTGACAGGACCGGAGGCCGCCCCAGTTGTGGTTCCGACTAAATCACCCTCCGGGCGGAGTTTGGAGAAGTTCAAACCGGTACCGCCACCCATCTTCTGTATCATGGCCACATCGTGCGCTGCCTTCATTATGCTCTCCATGTCGTCCTCTATCGGAACGACGAAGCACGCTGAGAGCATCCCGAGTGGTCTTCCGGAGTTGATGAGGGCCGGTGTGTTCGGCATGAAAGTCTGGCTCGTCATCAGGCGGAAGTACTCCTCTATCTCGTCCTCGTACTTGTCAAAGGCCCCGTTCTCAAGCATCTTAATGACTTCGTCGATGGAGACCTTCATCTGGCCCTTCTGGGCGAGCTCGCGGTAGAGGTTGAGGAACCTTTCGAAGTGGTACTTGTTGAGCTTGAACCTGCCGATTGACAGTTTTCTATCGTACTCGTCGAGCCTCTCCATGTATTTCTCGACCTTACTTAGGTCCTGTTCGTGGTTTCCTTCCCTGTCGAAGACCCTCTCATCGTAGAGCAGATCTGGGATGACCGCCAGAATCGCGACCCTCTCGAAGAGCTCCCTCGGGCTTTCTATTATCTCACCTTTCTCGTTCTTTATGAGGTATCTGCTTGCCAAAACGCGGAGGGCGTTGATGGAGAAGCGTTTGTCTATCTCGTCGAGCTTGTCCTTGTTAAGGATCTTCTTCTTTTCCTCCCTGATCTCGGCCTTCTTCTTGCGGTAGAGGATGTAGGCCTTGGCGACGTCGAAGAGACCCACTCTCATCAGCTCGAGCTCGACTATGTCCTGGATGTTCTCTATGTGGGGCACCTGCCCATCGTAGAGCTCGTTCACCCTTTTGACGACCCTTCTGACGACCCTGTTGAGAAGCTTCTCGTCACGGATACCGACTTCGAGCATTGCCCTTTGGATAGCCCATTTTATACGCTCCTTATCAAATGGGACAATTCTGCCGTCCCTTTTCATCACTTTTTCAACAGCCATATAAACACCCCTGACATACGGTTGTCTATTGTTGTTCCCATTAGTAGAAGCATCAGCACAGCTTTATGGCTATCACCCCTACATATACCTTACCCCAGTGGCCTTTGCCGGGGTGACGAATTTAGGGCTATAAATTTGCCTGTGGGGTAAGGGGGTAGAAAAGGATGATGTCGGACAAATTATCCAAACGTCAAAGCCCCTCGTAGACCAGCCTGAGCCTGTAGGCGTGCTTGAGCTCCTCGCTGGCCATCATTCGGAAGATCTGACTCAGGGAACCGTCCAGGATTTCAGAGAGCTTTGTGTAGAGCTCGTAAGAGTGCTTTTCTCTCACGAGGGCTTCCAGTATCAGCTCTTCAAGGCTTTCTGGCTCGGCCCTCTCGTCGCTCAGCATGGGTTCAAGGCTCAGGGAGTCAAGGTATTCTATCACCGCCGTTCCTTCAAGGGTTCCCCCTGAGAGCATGTCCTCGAGGGTCTTCCTGTGCCTCAGTTCCTCCTCGGCTATGAGACGGAACGTCTCGACGAACTCGGGCCTTTCGTAGGTGGCGAACGTTTCGCCGAGCTTGTACAGGTTGTAGAGCTCGTTCTCCTGCCAGATGAGCTTTTCAAGCAGCTCCCCAAGGTTCATTTGGAAGCCTCCACTTTGACTTTCAGGTATTCGAGGAGCTCCCCCACGCTCGGGAGGATCAGGTCGGGTTTTACCTCGCTCTTCTCGACGTCCTTCAGCGTGCTGACACCGGTTAAAACCATCACCGCTTTCATGCCGAATCTCTTGGCAAAGGCTATGTCTGTATCGAGCCTGTCCCCGACCATCCAGACCTCGTCCACATCTCCAAGCTTCTCCATAACTACCTCGTAGGCCGGCTCGTTGGGCTTGCCGATTATCAGGGGCTCCCTTTCGGTTGAGGCTTTCAGTGCCGCTATTACCGAGCCGGCTCCAGGGTAGAGGCCCTCCTCAGTGGGGTAAGTTGTGTCGGGATTGGTTCCTATGAAGTGCGCCCCGTTCCTTATGGCGAGCGTTCCGTACTTGAGCTTCTCGTAGGTTAGGGCCGGGTCAAGGCCGACCACGACGTATTGGATTTCCCTCCATCTCTCCCTCGCTTCCTCGACGCTTATCACCGGCCAGCCTATCTTCTTTATTTCCTCTTGGAGCCCTTTCCCACCGATGACGAAGATCGGCCCCTCCTCAAAGTGGGTCTCAAGGTATCTGGCAGTAGCGTAGCCTGAGGTGACGATTCGCTCTTCCTCGACGTCTATTCCCATCCCGAGGAGCTTCTCACGGTACATCCGGGCGTTCTTGGTGGAGTTGTTGGTGAAAAAGGCGAAGGGGATGCCGTTTTCTTTCAGGAAGTTTATTACCTCCCGCGCGCCATCTATGGGCTTCTTGCCCCGATACATCACGCCGTCCATGTCGAATATTATGCCAATCATCGTGAGCACCGGAAAAAGAAAAAGGTGAGGAGTTTAAAAGCTCACTGCTCGGCGTTTATTTTCATGTCTACTTCCACTTTGTCGGTCTGGCACTCGTTGCCTGCTTCTGGTGAGAACCTTATCCTCATGACGACCTTTAGCACCTCGCCCTCTTCCAGGGAGCCTTTGAAGAGCTCTACCTCCTTCCTGTCGAGTTCTTTCAGGGTTTTGCCCGCTACCTCCGTCAGGTCTGTGGTTATATTCCCGTGCTGTACCGAGAGGCCGGTTATCACGAGATAGCCGCTCAGCTCGCCCCTATCTGTGGTGTTGTCGACCTCCTTCTCGGCGGGAGAGAGGGCACCGTCCTCTAAATCGTTAACGTAAATGGTCATCGTAATCCTCGAAACCTCGAGGTCTCCGCGGTTCTTCACGTAGAATGTTACTGTCCTCTCGTCGCCCGGCTTTAAATCCGAGAAGTCGAAGAGCTTGAGGTCGTTGTAGAATCTTTCCCCATCCTTGCTTATGCCTATGTCGAACTCCCCGGAGGAGATCTCGTTGTTCTCCGAGAGAGCAACGTCTGTGAAGAGGGAGCGGGAGAACCCCGCGAGCGCAACCAGCAACAGAAGGGCCCCAACTAATACTATCTTCTGGTGTCTCATTTCCACCACCGATGATAGTATTCAGTGACGATTACGTATGACTAACTTATAAAGTTTTCTCTCAAAATAGTAAGAAGTGAGACTCAGGGGATTACCTTCACGTTGAGCTTGAGGCTCTGTATCGTGCCGTTTATTGCCTCAAGGATGAGATTCCTAGCATCGGTTTCGGCGTAGTTCCCGTCCGGCGGTGCCGGCGGGAGCTCTGGCGGCTCGTCCTTGAAGAGGAGGAACCAGACCTGCCACTGGCCAGGTCTGTCTATGCTGAAGGTGTAGTTGGTCTCGAACTGGGGCGTCCAGTTGCCCTCGATGTTGACGGGGACGTCTGGCAGGGTGACGTTGAACTCGTACATCGGGTACATTTCGTAGATTATCGTCGTGTTGGTCGTGTTGTCCCACGTCAGGTTGACGAGCCATATCTGGACGTAGTAGGTGACGTTCCTATGCTCGTGGTTCACTATGCCTATTATCACCCTTCCCTCCTGGCCGACCCTCAGCTCGGTTGGGTAACCGGCGGCCTTGCCCTCCGGCCCGAGGATGTAGAACTCCGTGAAGGCCTCGCCGGGCTTCGGGTGGGTTATGACGTAGCCCAGCGTTCCAATGGAGGTTATGATGGCGATTATTAGGATCACCGTGAGGGCCTTGTCGAGCTTGCTCGACTCCTCCCACTCGAGCTCATCCTTTATCCTCTCGAGCGTTATCCATGGAATCCACGGTTCGAAGGCCTTTGCCCTGCGGTATATGGCGATGAGCGAGAAGGCGACGTTGAAAATCGTTAGGCTGATGAGTATCGGGATGAGCCTTATTCCCCAGGGAGTGTAGTTTAAGGCCAAGCCTATGAGCGGGACGATGGCTATGCTGAGACCGAAGCTGAGGGCAAGCCTCTCGAGGTTGTCGAGCTCCTTCCTGTTGGGGAAGAGGGCGGTTATGAAGACGTATCCCGGGAAGAAGAGGACGAAGGCTAATCCGAGGGCTTTTCTGAGCAGGCTGTCCGGGAAGAAGGCTATCAGGAGGTCGAGGATCAACGACAGGGCGAGGATTATGAGCAGATCCCAGTAGTCTTTGAGCTTCATCCGACTCCCTCCCTTTGGACGGGGTTGCTCCGCTTAAAACCCTTTCTTCCAAAACGTAGAGTAAGGTGGGCGCGTGGGTGCAACCATTCCGGATTAGGTCCGGCTGGGATAAAGGAGGGCAGACTTCGGTAAACCGCAAAGAGGATGGTAGTGAAAACCTGCGAAAAAAGGGGAATCCCATCACTTCCTTCCAAAGAGCCTCACCTCAAGGAACTCAACGTCTTTCCGCTCGGCGAGGAGTATGAAGAGCAGGCCGAGGCCTATGAGGACGAAGGACTGACCCACGGGGTCACTGAGGCTGTCCTTTGTCAGGTACATCACCGCGGCAGAAACGCCCAGCCAGCCGGCGAGATAGGCAACCACTTTCCCGGAGTGCCTGTAGGCCGAGTAGGTGACGACGGCCAGGAGGGCTATGAGGAACGTGTAGTCCGTGAGGGCTGAAGCTATGAGGACTGCCGAGAGGATGAGCTCCTCTTTTCCGACTTTAACCCCTCTAAGGACGTCGTCGAGTGCAAGAACCGTGGAAATGGCCACGAACCCAGCGAGTCTTAGCCCCTCCCACGTGTAAATCGAGATACCCGGGAGCGAGACTGCCATGAGGAGGACGTAGAGATAGAAAGCGGCCAGTGATAGGTCTCTGTCCTTGAACCGCAGTACGTAGGCTGGTATAACCAGGAGGAAGACGTAGTTGCGGAGTGCTATTCCGGTCAGGATAGTCGCTATCAGCCCTATCACAGTCTACCCACCACCCTCGGAAGCACATCTTTGGGGCCCACTTCAACGACCCTTATTCCGTTCATGACCTTCCTCATGATGGCCTTCCTCTCGCGGTAGCCGCGGTAGAGGATCTCTATCTCCCTCTCGGTGAGTTCGTCCTTGTTGACGAAGAGGATTGGGTTTGGATATATGAGGGCCGCCTTTGAGCCCTTTCTCTCAAGCACCCTTGCCGCCTTTAGTATCTCTCCCGGGTGGAGGCCCAGGTCATCGACCATTATCACATATGCCCCGTTCTCGACCTTCATGGCAGCCTTGAGCGGACCGGAGGCGGTGGAGCCGCGCTTCATCTTCAAGATCAACCTGCCCATCTTTGAGGGAGACGATATTCCTGCGGGTTTGAGCGGAGGCAAGCCCCTCTCGCCCCTGAGCCCGAGCTCGGAGATTGCGGTTAACGGGTCCCTCGCGTACTCAATCACCTTGACGATGTCGTTCTCGTCGTAGGCTATCAGCTTCACGCTGTGGCCGAACCTTCTGAAGTAGGTGAAGAGCTGGGTGATTATCAGGACGAGGTAGTCTATTTTACCAGCCTTGAGCTCCCTCCGGAACTTACTGTCCACGTTGACGAGCAGGTACACATCGGCCAGGGTTTCCCTCTTGAAGACCCTGACTATGAGGGTGTTGAGCCTCGACGTGGCCTTCCAGTCGATCTTGGTTATGTCGTCCCCCGGGAGGAACTCCCTCAGCTCCTCGAAGTCGAGGGTTTCCGCACCGATTCCAAGCGCGCTCTCCGCTTCGGCCAGGGCTTCGACCTGGCGCCTTTCCTTAAGGGCCTCCCTTATGCTCTTCGGCGACGGAAAGACAGTCATTTCTCCGTGCTCGACTACCTGGAAGTCCCTCTTGAACAGCCCAAGCTCGTCCTCAAATGTTGCCTCTGCCTTGAGTGTTATCCTGCCCTTTGACTGGGGCACTATCGTCTGTTCGAGGTACTTTCTCTCACCGGGATTCAGGAATACTTTAAGCTCCTTCGCAAAGACACGCCTCGAAGTTTCCCGTATCCTCAGGAGGCCCTTAACCCGCGAGAGGTTCTCGACTTTGATTCTGGCTTTTGCAGGTTCCTTCTCCGTCCCCCTGTTGGGGACAGTTCTCTCGACCCTGACGTTGGGCTCGAAGCTCAGCCTGGCAAGGGAGTAGTGGGCCATGATCCCGACCGCCGTTAGCGCCGCCGCTGGGCTGCCCGTCAGGTAAGCGACCGCTGAGACCACCGCCGCGAGGGAGAGCAGGACTTCCGCCCTTTTCATTCCGTTGGCACCTCTATCCTTTCGAGGACTTCCCTCACTACCGCCTTTCCGTCGATGCCGTCCACCTCGTACTCCGGTTTGACGACAACCCTGTGGGCGAGGACGGGAACGGAGAGCTCCTTGACGTCGTCCGGGATGACGTAGCTTCTCCCTTCAAGGTAGGCTTTGACCTTGGCGGCGTAGAGGAGATGTTCTCCAGCTCTCGGCGACGCTCCGATGATGACCCTCTCGTCGAGCCTGGTTTCTCTGACGATGGAGTAGATGTAGTCGATTATCGCATCACTCACGTGAACCTTCATGGCTTCCCGCCTGGCCTTAGCCAGCTCGCTCACGGGGACGACCTGGCTTGCCTCCGAGAACTCACCGCGGTTCTTTCTCCTGAGCATGGCCTTCTCGCTCTCCTCTGGGAGGTAAGTGAGGTCGATCTTCATCATGAACCTGTCCACCTGTGCCGTGGGGAGTTCATAGACTCCCTCCATCTCCACGGGGTTCCTGGTTGCGAGGACGATGAATGGCTCCGGGAGTTTGAGAGGGAGGCCCTCTATGGTGACCTGCCGCTCCTCCATCGCCTCGAGCAGAGCGCTCTGAGTCTTGGGCGACGCGCGGTTTATCTCGTCGACCAAAACCACGTTGGCGAATATCGGGCCCTTCCTTATCTTAAACTCTCCCGTGCGCATGTCGTAAAAGGTGTGGCCGATTATGTCTGCCGGCAGTATGTCCGGCGTCATCTGTATCCTCGAGAACTTCAGTCCAAGAGTCTGGGCGAAGTTCTTGCTCAGGGTCGTTTTCGCTATTCCCGGGACTCCCTCCAGGAGTATGTGGCCGTTGGCTATCAGCGCTATCGTCATCAGCTCGACCACATCGTCCATTCCGACTATGGCCTTTCCAACCTCGGCCTTAATCTTCTCGAGTATCATATCAACCACCCATCCTTTCAAGCATCTCCATTACCTCTTTCTCATCCCAGCCCCGCTCCCTCGCCAAAGCTAAGGCGAGCTCTTCGGGGCTTTTCCTCTTCCCGAAGAAGCGTGAGATTGGCCTCCAGAGCAGCCTCCCTATGACCCTGAAGGTTCCAAGCTCCTTAAGGAGTATCAGAATGCCGATGGCGAGTATGAGCTTAACGGCCAGCTCTTTGGGAAGGATCCTCGTTATCGTCACCGTTCCAGCGGTGTATAGGTTGAAGTCCGGGTGATGGGCCTCGTCGATGTAGAAAGTATCTCCGCCAAGGTACTCGACGAGGTTCCTCAGGAATGGCTCGTTCTCGTCGTAGAGCTGGTTTATCAGGACGTCCGGGTCTGCCAGGATTACAACCCTTCCCTCTCCGTATTCGACCTCCGTCAGGAGGGAGTACTGCCTCCTCTGGAAGTTTATCATAGCCACCTTGCTCGCGTAGACCGCACTGCCTCCCGTCACGAGAACTGCCGAGGGCTCGTTGGTGACTATTTTGGTGACGTTCCTGGCCAGTATGGGATCCTCTATTCTCACGGACACTATCAGCCTGTCGTCTTCCTCATAGAAGAAGTCGCGGAGCGGATAGCTGGATATGCTAACGGACAGGTTGAGGGCACGCAGTATCTCGTTGCCGGTGCCGAAGTCGTCCGCTATGAAAAGAGTGTTTCCACGCTCCACGAATGCCTTGAGCTGCTCTATCTCGGCGTCTGTGAACGTCATGTTGGGGCCGACGATAAGTAGAACGCCGTTTTTGCCACTGATATTGGCTATGTCGAAGGATTCAAAGATCGGAACGATCTGCCTTCCGTCCTCGTGGATCAGCCTGACGAAGTTCGAGATGCCGTCCCAGTCCGTGTTGAAGGCGCTGTACTGGGTAGAGCTCTTGAAGAGGGGCACCGTTAGGGGCATGGTAATGAGGGTGAAAATGAGGAGGATGAGGGTGAGGTACTTGATGGTTTTATTCACCGCTTCCACCCCGCAAGAGCTTCTCCAGCCTCTCCCTGAACTCTCTCAGCTCTTCCTCGCTCAGGGAAATTTCACCGTAGACGGCCTTCTCGTGGAGCCTCGTTACCGCCTCCAGGTCAGTGTAGAACTCCCAGTCGCGGAGGATCCTTAAGACTTCCCTCGGGGTCAGGCTCTCGCTTATCCCAAACCTATCCTTTAGCTTTTCCCTTAGGAGCTTATAAGCCTCACCGACGTCCTCGGGTATTTTCTCTTCCCGGATAACTTCATGCTTCACAGGAACAGCCTCAGCGACTCTCTGCGGTGCCGGAGAAATTGTCTTTCTCTCCCTTCTCCTCACAATAACGATGGCCAGCGCGAGTAGCAGGGAGAGGAGGGCTATCGCTATGTACCTTGGGAGCATGTTCTCCGGCGGGACGACGTTGAGCACCACGACGTTGGAGGTAGCTCTATCATACACCTCGCTGCCAGCGAAGGCAACGTAGACCCTCAGCTGGCCGGGGCTCTGGGGCTCTACTGTGAAGGAAAAGGTTCCGTTCTCGGCCCCAATGCTGAACTGGGGGGTGTCGTTCACATATACTGTAAGGGGGAGCGCTATATCCGGCTCAGTCTTTCCGGTGAAGGTAACCCTTTGGCCGAGGGTTATCTCACCTGGCCCGTTGAGGGTTATCGTAACCGGGAAGCGCCTGAACTCAACCGTGACTATCTCTGAGGTTCCGGTGTGGGTTCCATCGCCGGCGAATCTCAGCGGTACCTGGAACGTCACGGCCTTGGAGGAGTAGTAGCTCTTTGCAAAGCCTCCATCGGGGCCAGTAACGAGCGTTTCGTCTCCAACCGTTATCTCCCTTCCCTCAAGAGGGTGGCCGTAGTAGTCAACGAGCCTGCCCGACAACACAAGAGTCTGGTTCAGGAAGGTGCTGTACACGCTTTCCACCAAAAAGAGGGAGGGTATCTTTCCCACGGTCACGTTGAGCGTGTTTGATTTCATCCCTCCCTGAGTGGCGTATATCGTGTACGTCCCGAGCTCCTTAAACCTGTAGTTGGCGGAGAAAAGCCCGTTTTGGGGATTGACTATGATGAATGACGTGAAGTTCTTCCCGGTGATGACCACCGTAACGGTGCCGTTGCCGGGACAGGAGCCGAAGATGGTAACCCTCTGATAGAGTATAGGCTCGGAATCCGAGATTCCGATCTCGAACCTCCCGCTTGGGAGCTTTTCGGAGCTCACCTTCTCGATTATCTCGTTTAGATACCCTCGAACCTTTTTGGTGTTGAACTTCAGAACCTCAGTCCCGTTCATCAGCTCGAGGGTGTCTATCTCGTCCAGAAGGGACTCCATGTTGAGGGCTGTGCCCTTGATTCCGGCTATAATGGCTGGATTCTGGGTTTTATGGAACTCCAGCAGGAGCTCATTGATGGTTACGAGATTCCGAGAGAACTCGTAGAAAGGGGGGAAGACTTCCATGACCTTGGAGTCGACGCCCTTTTCCTGATAGTATAAGGCCTCCAGGCGGATGAGCTCCAGCTCGTTTAAGGTGGTGTTGGCTAGCGCGAGGCCGTAGCTCTCGTTGACGAGGGCGTACTTCAGGGAGTACTCAAACTGGACAATAACCTGAGAAAAGTATTCATATAGGAAGACGTCCCTCTGGGTTGGCTCCTCCACGGCTTTACTCGAAATGAGTGGTATAGAGCCGATGAGCAGAAGGGCGATTATTAAAACTGAGAGCTTTCTCATAGGCCATCACATCCATAAGGCATAAAAACCTTTTAAGCTTATTCATTGCCGGTGTTAGAATGGGGAGGATTTTAGGTAGTATCCTACTGGCAGCTGGAATTGTCCTTTGGTACTACGGTGGTGCCTCCGGAATAACTTTCTTGGTCAATCTTGGAATAGGTGCAATCATCCTCGGCCTTGTGGTGGCGGCCCTGCCTTCGAGGGGCCAGGTTGATAGGGAAGCCCTTTTCCTGACGTGTGAGTCCTCCTGCGAGTTCTTCAAAAAGTTCCGAAAAGACCTTGAGCTCAAAGGGGATCCAGTAGTCATACCCCCCTACGAGAACCTCCCGAAGGGTGGCATCTTTCTCCCGAAGTCCGAGAACTTTTCCCTAAGCCTTGGGAAGTTTGATGAGAAGACCGTTTTCGTGACCGGTACCGAGGAGGAGAGCGGGATTCTGATAAGTCCCCCCGCCGGGTGGGCGCTGGTGGAGTACTTCGAGGATAATGCCGGTGAGCTCTCTGGAACTGGGCTCGGCTATGCGTCGTCCGCGGTGTCTTCGGGCCTAAGCGCCCTGGGCCTCGGTTCGGCTGAGGTCTTCGAAACCGAGGACGGAAAGATAGGGGTCTTCATCAGGCCGCTCTGCGCTGGCCCGGTTTACGCCGACCCGGTTTGTTCAGCCGTCCTGCTCGGAGTGGCCATGGGAACCGGCGAGGTTCTGAGGGTAGAATCGGCCGAGAAGGTTAAGGACCACGTTAGGATAACCCTTGAGAGACTCGGTGGGATCGAGAGATGGCTATGAGGGAGAACGTCGTCCTGTTCCTTGCGGTATGGATCGTAATAGCCGCGCTCGTAAGCCCCTCCGTTGAGATATTCCTGACCATCGCCCTCATTGGGATCCTGATAACGCTCGAGATAGGCGAGTTCTACCTCCCAAAGGACGTCAAGAGTGCTCTGAAGCTCTCCGCGTACCTGCTGCTGCTAGCATTTGCCTCCATAGTGGCGAGAAAAGTGTATGAAGTGATAAGATAAACTAAACAGTCGCCAGCAGCTCCCTCACGGTTCTCCATACCGCCTCGTAGCTGTTCAGCCTCGGCCTCCATCCGGTTTTCTTCGCCTTCTCTATGCTCAGGCGCATGAACTTGACGTCGCCCTTCCAGCCGCGGCCGCCGTCAACGCCACCCGTGAACTTGAAGGCCGGCTTCAGCTCCATCTCCTCGCTCACTATCTCAGCTATCTCTTTAACTGTAATCCAGTCGTCGTTCCCAAGGTTGTAGACATCATAGGTCTTGCCTTCGCTCTTAAAGTGCTCAAATATATGGAGCATGCCCTCGACGGTGTCGCTCACGTGGAGGTAGCTCTTCCTCTGGGTTCCGTCGCCGAGGATTTCCAGCTCTTCCGGGTTCTCCCTGAGCTTGTTGATGAAGTCGTATATTACGCCGTGGTTGGAGCGCTCGCCTATGATGTTGGCCAGCCTGAAGACGAGAGCTTTGAAGTCGAAGGTGTGGGCGTATCCGCTTATCAGAGCTTCAGCCGCGAGCTTCGCCCCGCCGTAGACGCTTATCGGCTCGAGTGGGGCGTAGTCTTCGGGAGTAGGGATAACCTCAGCGTCGCCGTAGACCGTTGATGATGAGGTGAAAACCAAGTATTTGACCCCGGTTTTTCTCATCGCTTCAAGAAGGTTGTAGGTTATGACGACGTTGGTCTCGTAGAGGAGCTCCGGGCTCTGGGAGCCGATCCTGACCTCCGGATTGGCGGCCAAGTGAAAAACAATATCAACACCGTCAACGGCCTTCTCCACGGTTTTCATGTTCCTCATGTCCCCTTTGATGAACTCGAACCTCTCGTGGTTCAGCCAGCGCCCAATGTTGTCCAAGCTCCCGGCGCTTAAATCGTCAAGAACCCTGACCTCGTACCCGAGCTCCATGAGCCTGTCCACAAGGTGAGAGCCTATGAACCCCGCACCGCCCGTGACGAGAACCTTCATTCATACCACCACTCGTGATGAAACGAAATTATTTAAATATGTTTAGGCATAAACCCTATCACGCTAGTTAGTTTACCCGTGGTGAGTGCCATGAAGGTCCTAATAATGGCCGGTGGCTACGCAACGAGACTCTGGCCGATAACCAAGGATAATCCCAAGGCCCTCCTTCCCGTTGGGAACAAGGTGATACTCGACTACATCCTGGAGAAGGTCGAGGGACTCAGCCTCGAAACCTACATATCGACCAACAGGTTCTTTGAGATGCACTTCCGTCCCTACGCCGAGAAGAAAGGATTGAGCCTTATCGTTGAGGACACCCTCCATGAGGAGGAGAAGCTGGGCACGATGGGGGCCATGAAGAGGGCCGTCGAGGAGCTTGGCTTAGATGACTATCTCGTCATATCGGGGGACAACCTCTTCTCCTTCAGCTTGGCCGACTTCCTCAGGGCCTACGACGGGAAGCCACTCATAGCGGTATACGACGTCGGTGACTTGGAGCTGGCCAAGCGCTACGGTGTGGTCGTTCTTGAAGGCGACAGGGTCATTTCCTTCCAGGAGAAGCCGGCAGAGCCGAAGTCTACCCTCGTCAGCACTGGAGTTTACGTCTTCCCGAGAAGGGTGATGGAGAAAATCGACGAGTACCTCTCCAACGGAAACAGGGATTCACCCGGCTACTTCATCCAGTGGCTCCTGGAGAAGGGTGAGGACATCAGGGCCTACCGCTTCTCCGAGTACTGGTACGATATCGGAAGTGCGGACAGCTACCTGGAGGCCCTCAAGACTCTCCTCCGGGAGAGCCACGTCGAGGAGATACAGATAAGCCCCTACGCCAAGATAATCCCGCCGGTGGTAATAAAGCGCGGCGCGAAGATACTGGGCAGGTCGATAATAGGCCCCTACGCCTACATAGGCGAGGAGTGCGTCATCGAGAACTCCGACATCAGCGACTCGATAATTTTCCGTAGAACCATAATCAGGAACTCGACGATATGGCGCTCCATCATCGATGAGAAGTGCGAGATAAGGAACCTAGAGCTGAGAAAGAGCCTCGTCGGGGGTCATGCGAAGATACAGAGGGGCGAGTGAGGTCCCGGTTTACACTACCTGGCACGAATTGCCCTTTATTGTCCCCTCTATTTGTGTTCTGGTTATGAACACTAAAAGATTGAGGTGTATCAAGCCAGAGCAGGGCGCCCCCGATGATGTGACCGGGGCTAATGGCCCAATAGTGGGATTATGAAAGGCAACGGTCTCTAGGTTCTGAGAGCTTCCACGCCTTTTGACCTGGGAGGATATCATCCGCTGGGCCTTTTGCATCGCTCTTTATTTAGATGTCCAATGACGGTCAAAAACTCGGTTAGTTCTTGGAGGTTGTTGATAGGAGAAGGTAGTGAGGAGCGCCATGCAGACGAGGCCGGAGTGAAGTTCCACTCTTGACAGATCTTTACCCTAGTTAATAGTGACTCCGTGACCCTCTCAGATCATGGAATCACTGTTCGGGTTGGATCTGCCTAGGGTGAAGCTTTCGCTTCAGTCTCCTCCACACAGCACTCCTCATATACTGTTAGGTGCTTTAACTATATAAATCTTTGCTTTTATTTAAAGCAAAACTTTTTGACAACTCATTGAAATAATTTCAACCATGCTGGGGTCTGAGTTTGAAGCGGAAGGTATTCATGATGAGAATAGAAATTGAATCAGGCGCGAGAAGATAGTGAGGAGCACCTTGCAAGTGGGGCCTCGGTGAAAATCCCACTCTCAAGGAACACTAGGCTTGTGACTCCAGCCCTCTCGACTCATGGAACACGTTGGGCTTAGCGCCCGTCAAGGTGAAACTTCTGCTTCGGTCTCACCAACAGGGCACTCCTCATATATTATTAGGTGCTTTACCTATATAAACCTTTGCTTTTTTATGATACAAGTATATATCTGAATCTTTTTGAAATATATCCAAGTCATTAAGCCCCAAAAATAAATAAAAGGCGTCACTTCCGCTCAGCGGCGGTTTAGAGAAAAAGGCGCGCCGATGCCCTTCCAAACTCAATCCTTAAATTTTGCAAAGATCAGAGCAGTATATGGGGGTGTGGGCGATGGGCGAGAGATTGGTTAAGGTGCTGACGGTTCTGGTGGTGGTTCTGCTTATCTTCAACATCGGCATGGTCTACGGTGCGCTCAAAGCCAGGAGCATAGCGCTGGAGGAAATCGACAGTGTCATAACCCTCGTGGAGGGCATGAAGAACGAGAGGATAACCATCCACTATCCGCTGGATCAGGAGATAAAGGTACCTCTCAGGATGAACCTCAGCGTCCCGGTTTCCATGGTGGCCAGGGTCCCGGTCAACGAGGAGATTGCCGTGAAGGTTCCTCTCGATACCTACGTTGACGTTCCAGTAAACAAGACTGTGAAGGTGCACATCGTCCAGAACATAACCACCACCGTTGAGGTGAACGGCAAGCAGGAGACGGTGATAATTCCGCTTGATACCTACGTCGATGTTCCTATAGTCACGACGGTCAGGGTTAGGGTCAGGGACGTTATAGACACCACCGTGCCTCTCAACATGACCCTAGAGGTGCCGATAAACCAGACGGTCGTTGTGCCCGTTGATGAGACGCTGAACGTCCCGGTTAAGATGAACCTCACCATCGAGACGACGCCGGAGGAGATGGGTCTGGGTGAGCTGATTGATAGAGTAGTGGTGATGCTGGAGGGAATAAAGGCGGCGATTGGGTGAGTCGCGCGGGACATAAAGTTACATTTGGAATCCCCTCCATCCACTACTCTAAGGATACTGATCGTTACGACGGCCACGATAAGTTTTTATTTTCTTGGATAGTATTGGTATAAGGGCTTTGACAGAATACGGATCCACAATGCCTGGTACGGAAGAACAATATTGGGGAGATTATGCATGGTAGCGGGCTTAATTAAGAGTGAACTTAAAAATCTCAAAAATCCTCTCTACAGAAACTCCATTTATATCTCCTTATCGTCTATGATGACAGCAGTTGCAGGCTTTCTCTTCTGGAACGTTGCGGCCAGGCTCTATCCATCTGAGGATGTTGGAGTTGCCTCTGCTTTGGTGTCAGCGATAAACTTCGTCTTCATGGTATCCCTTCTTGGCCTGAACTTCTCCCTAATCCGCTTTTATCCAGAGTATAAAGAGAGGGCCGCGGGGAGTGCTTTTATCTTAACTCTCGGAGCGTCCTTCGTGGTCTCCTTGCTTTACGTTCTTGTTGTGGTGAGGTCTGAATCATTCCGTGGGGTTTTTTCTACTGAGTTTTTACTGCTCTTTGTGCTCTTTTCCATGGCGGGAACAGCCTACAACATTCTCTCGACCTACGCAATAGCCAAGAGAAAAGCCGAGCACAGCTTTGCTCAGAGCGTCCTTTTTTCATTGAGGTTCTTGTTTCTGTTTGTTCTCGTATCATTTGGTGTCTTAGGCATAATGACTGCCTTTGGACTGGGCTTGACTTTAGGAGTGCTTTACGGCTTTATTTTTATCGATGATATTAAGCCCAAGCTGGATTTTGAGTTCCTAAGAGAATCGTTCAAGTTCTCTCTTGGAAACTACATAGCTAACATTGCCAACCTCGCACCGACATACATAATGCCTACGATAGTTCTGATAACTGTGGGGAAAGAGGATGCCGCATATTTTTATATAGCCTTTGCAGTTGGAAACTTGATTCTCTTAATCCCAAATGCGATAAACATGGCGTTGTTTGTAGAAGGGAGCCATGGGCTTAAAGATTTAAAGAAAACTCTGAGGAAGGTTCTAACAATTGTCTATGCATACCTTGTAATGAGTTCTATGTTTGTATGGTTCTTTGGTAAATTTATTTTGAGATTATTTGGAGATGAGTACATAAGTGGTTTGAACTTGCTAATTGTTATTGTATTGTCGAGCTTTTTTGTTGTTGTTGTTAATATCTATTGTACCCTTCTGAATATATTGAAGAGAGTAACAGAACGTGTTATAATATATCTTTTAAAGGCAATCCTTTTTTTGACTTTTAGTTATGTACTGATATTAAAATTTGGGATTGTAGGGGTGGGATATGCGTGGATTACTACTTATGGGCTAATACTCATTTTCTTAGTAGTTGTGATCAGAAAATTTGAATGGCCTAGCTTTAGTTAGTATAATTGCATTTTCTGCTTTGACATTATTTTATTATATTAATTCTTCCGTAATTTTTCTAAATTCTTCTATCAATTTTTGTTTTTCATAATTTAGTCTATCTATGTCAACTCTTACTATCTCCTTAGTTATGTCTTTATCTAAGACTCTATTAAATAGTGCTGCTCTAGGAGTGCTTGAATATAGTTTTGCTTTTCGTCCGTAGGATAAGGCAGCCACACAGGCATGAACTCTGTCAGAGTGTACCTCCATTGCATTTGCATAGAGAAATAGATAATCCTTTATATTATCTGATACTAGGACGTTACTCTTTTTGAGGATTTTAGCTGGATGAAGGTGTAGAATCTTTGAGAGCGTCGTTTGTGAAGCTCGTAGAATTGGATGGCTTAGGCTTGCTAAATAAAATGGTTCGTGGTAGGCTCTAATTATTGGGTATTTTGTAGGTATCTCGGGCTCGGAAGATGAATCGAAAGTAAATACAACAAATTTTTTTCTGGAATGGGGTGGAGTATAGTAATCGCTCACGAAAAACCCACAATCAATACCATTATATGAGTATTTTGCGAAGGGGGCATATAATTTATAAGCTATAGAATCTCTGGACATAAATCCGTATAACTTGATTTTTCTCAGAATGTTCCTTACAGGTTTTACAACTTCTAAGGAATAACCATTTCCGCCTCCTCCTACAATTACCAATGGAATCCCATTATCCGTTAAAGTTTTCAAAGTTGGATAATATTTTATCAAGTTTATATCCATCACACAACCTGGAAGTACTGCAAGGTCAAAATCTTGAATGTCCATGAGCTCAACAATGTTGATTGTATGCCTTTTTGCTTGTAATATGTTGGATTTGTAAAGCAATCCGCTTTTTAACGTCGTTTTTAACATCTCTCTAGTTTTTAGGGACAAATAATATCCAACATGATCAGGATAACCACTGACTTCTATGATTTCTGCTTGTGGGATTGCTTTTTTAATACATGCCTTAGCTCCTTCTTCAATGAATCCATTTCCGATATTCAATAGCCATGTCCTTAATAGCAATATCCTAACTTTCATGTTATCCCCTCCGTACTATAGTAGATCCAACTCTCATTGCTAGAGTAGATCTTATCCATCTTTGCTAGTCCCCTATAAAATTTCTTAGTTGGCATTATAATCTTTGCAAGAATTTCCTTACTGAACATAGGGATTAAAAATCCCATCTCGAGATCATATTTTCTAATTATAGTATACCCAATTAAATATGTTCTAGGATTTTCGGGATTAATGATGTTTGCCTGTCTGTTTATTAGGATTTTATCAAACGCTTGAAACATAAATCTATTACTTCCATGGAGGTTCTGTAGATGAATATCTGCATACGTCAAGAATTTGGTTAGAGTTATTTCTGATAATGTGAGAGCCTCTCTGCTGGAAAGGTTTTTTGCATATAAATGACTGTTGGGATTTGCTACTGGAGTGGTTATCATTAAAAACACTAATATCGGGACAATAATAATATTTACATTTAAATGCTTGAACTTTAACTGTCCTAAACTCCATATACTAAATCCTCCGAAGATGGATAGAAATACTGAGGTAAAGATAAACCATCTACTAGGTAGGCTTTGAGGATAGGCTACCGCAAGAATGTACGGGATTAGTATAAATATTGATGTAAATACTGCCATTGGGAGAGCATTCTGGTCATATTTAACAGTCATGACTTTTTTCAAATTAAATGTGCTGTGAACTATTATATTTAGACTTCCTAATATTCCCATAAACAAAAAGATAGTGTATCCGAGGTCGTATAATAATATATCTTTATATGCATATATAGGTGATAAAGTAGCCCTCTCTACAGTAGTGTAATCAAAAGTACCTAATGCTGTTTTTATTGTGAGTATAAAAAACGAGAATAAATTACCTTGAATTCCGCTAGAATTCATCCACCAAGTCAATGTTAAAATAATCATTAGGAAAATAAATATTGGGGGTATGTTAATATCGCCTAACCTTATTATCTTAACAGATAACTTAATAGTTAAAAATGAAGTAATAATAATAATCGGGGTTAGTGGATGTATTATAATTAGTGATGTAAATATTAGTGTCATCAAAGCAATATTGGATGACATGTTTCTTTCATTACGCAGGGCCAGATAAAACAAAGAAACAAAATACACCCAGCTAAAATAGTTGGGCATATATGAATATCCTGCTTTTATAAAATATGGGGAGAGAACCATAATCATCATAGAAATAGTTGCAATCTTCCAATTGAATATTTTTTTGGCAATAAGATACACAAAAAGAGCAAATATTACCTGAACTATGCCAAGAACGAGACGAGTTAACTTGAATGAGAGGTCTGAAATAACAGTAACAAACACGAATAAGACGTGAAATCCTGGATACTGTTGGTAATGGCCTGGGAATCCTTCGATCTTACCGGTCATGAGTATATGTTGTATGAAACTTACATGATAAGATGCATCATTCCCATAATGCTGTGGAAACAAAAACAAAAATGAGGCGATAATGGTAGTGGCAAGGATAAAGATTTCAAGCATGATTATGTTTTTTTCTAGGGAGTATTCCTTAACGAATAAAAATTGTGCTGTTATTATAGTGACAATTGCCGAAATGACCAAAAAATATATTCCGGGCAAGTAGTAATTCTTACTATAGTTCTGATAAATAATTAATGCGATTATTACAAAAATCATAGAGATGGTGACGGTGATCTTAAAGTAGTTCCGAATATTTCCCTTCTGTACGGTCACATTATTTAATCTACTCGAATAGGATAGACCCACTGCTGCTAAAGCTCCCATAGACAACGCCAACCCTATATGTTCGCGGTTAAAGTTATGGATGTGTGAAATGAGCACTATTCCAATGCCCCCGAAGAAATATGTACTTAACGTGATATATCCAACAATTTTATCGATCTTGTTCATTATCCCCACCTATTTACTAAATATTAGGGAGATAATCTCTTTTAGGCGTTTTTTTTCAAAATATTTCCGTATTTCTCTATCTGGAATCTTCTCTTCTTCATACATCCAAGAAGTTACGTATCCTTCAAACATCCAGATACCAAGTTTAGATTTCTTACTTAGATAATAGAAAACGTTTAGGACAATCAAAACAGGATTGTATCCAAGGTAGTACATAGCCTTGCCCTTACTGATATATCCGTTTTTTAAACCTTCTTTACTACCTCCAACCCTATATTCATAAAACGGTAAGTCCTCTACTCTTTTTGTTTTCCAGCCCTTATTAATAGCTCGTAATACAATGACGACATCAGGTGAACAAGTTATTGGAAATCCCCCCATATCCTCTATACATTGGATTCTGTATAGCCTGGTATCTGGAAGTTCGTAAGGATATGTAGAAACATATTTGATATCTTTTCCATCTTTTACTAAATACTGAACGCCACTTGCTATTCCTAGCCGATGATTTTCTTGGAACTCCAATAATAGCCTCTCAAAATAATTGAAGGGTATCTTAACGCTGGCATCGACTTTGCCTATATATTCTAAGCTGATCTTCTTTTTTTTGGCAATCCATTTGGCATATTCGTATCCTTCCCATACGGCTAACGCAAAATTTAGATGGGGATGTTTGTCCCTGAAATAATGTTTTTGTTTTATCACGTATATCCATTTGTGTGGATGGTTATATTTTTTTGCAAGAGTATTTGCATATTCAAAACTTCCATCAGTACTATTTCCATCCACAATAACCCAGATTACTGGCTGTATTGTTTGACTAGTTATGTTCTTAAATAAGCTATCCATATTTTCAATTTCATTTCTTATTGGAGTTATCAACGCATAACTCATGATGTGTCCCCCACGGATGTTAAAGAGTACTAATTGCTCTCTGAATATTGTCTACCACACCAATATGGACTCTTTTAGTTTTAATGATTTGCTTTATCTTTGTTTTTAAAATATTATTGTACAGTCTAATCCAGTTATTCTCTGGGAAGATGTAACTATATGCAAGAATATAATTCGGAAAAGCACGCCTTTGTAATATTGATGGAATTACGGTTGTATAAAGCTCTGCAATATTATTAGATATCATCCTTAACAATAACGCATCTTTATTGTTTATGGTGAGGTTTTTTAGCTCTTTATTAATAAATATAAGGTAAAATATTGATCTTAATTTAACGCTTTCGTTTTCCCATATTTGGGGAAGGATAGAAGTTTCTTCCCTAAGAAGATATAATAACCGGATCTTATGATAGAGTGACAAATTTTCCCTTTTAGAATATTTGACAATAAATTCGAATATTTTGGGGAATATTGGAAAGCTATGTACTGTATAATTCTCCAAGTCAAGTATGACTCGATCATCCCCTAAGACTCTATATCCACTTTTGATGCTGTCCATTATTATAGTAGTCTTTCTACTACCTGCTCTACCAACAAATATTTCTGCATGTTTATTTTTTGATATGCCCCCTGCATGGAGCAACATAAACCCTCTTAGTCCTAATGCTAGCTCGATCATTGGAAGGAGGGCTAGATCTTGTACCAATAAATCCGGCGCTAAGAGTTGGTAGATTCCACGAATTTTTCCATGAAAATTTATGATTGTGGGAGGTCTCTCAAAACCAATAATCTCTAATTTCCACGAGGCTTTTCCATTAGCGGTATCAGAGCAATGGAAATAATTATCCTTAATGTAATACTTGTGATCTACAACATACGAGCCGCTGAGGTCTGGTTTAAATGGTCCAATATTAAGGATAATATCTGGATCTGTTATGTCCTCATCAACCTCAAAATAACTTAATGGGAAATTAAGTTCTGGGAGTTTTGCTTTGTTTTGGGTATTAATTTGAATAGTTAAAATATTGTGAATTCTATAGTTCTTAGTTAGCACCATCGTTAATAACCTCCAAAAGTTTTTCTATTGTATATATGTTGATCCGGGTTGGGACTATAGCCTTGTAGTATTTAGTACTATTATCCAAATTTTCATTGAGTCTTCTCTTATATGTTTCCCAGTGACGTGACAGAGGAGAATCCGGGAAGAAATAAGAATATTCATAAATATATCTGTTAAACAGAGGAAATTCTAACATTTGATTGTAAACGAGATGATCAAGGATTTCTTCTTTTTTAGTCTCAATGATTTTTGGTTCTATCACATCTGTTCTCGGAAATATAATAAACATTTTTTCGATTTTGGCCTTTTCGCACATATTATTTATCACTCTCCTTGGATTCAGTTTAGTGAAAAATTTTGCATATCCTTTAGTCATTCTATATATCAAATGTTTAATCTGCAATTCAATTTTTTGCTTTTGTGTTAGATTGTTCTTGATAATCGGGGCAAGATTATAAGTAAATATGCTCAAAGAGGTTGGAAAGCTTAGTGCAGTACTTTTATGCAAAATCGTAAAATTATCTCCAAGAAAACCAAAACCATGTTCAACCAAATGTAAGGCTATTGTAGTTTTGCCTCCTCCTCCCCTTGTTGAAAATAAAATCGCCTTATTATTCTTGCATAGTGATGATGCATGGATCATCGGATAGCCCATCTCCGTTAGTTTGAAATGTATTAGAAAATCTATGACATTCCCGACGATAAAAATCCTACCTAGTGGGTTACAAGAAATCCTGATATAGGTAGTTGAAGCTTCTATTCCCTCAATTTCGAACCTCCACTTAGCACCTTTACATTGCTCGTGGGGAACATAGAGATAATCTTGACCAAAATAGTACTTTCCATCGCCAACATTGTAAGTATTTGAAAGCTTGGGTTTAAATTTACCAATTTCAAATATCATATCTAAGTTTCCGGGTTCATCTTCAACTTTAAAATTGGCATAGTGAACTTCAAATTTATCCATGAGTCGGTTAATTATGCTGGTTTTGTCAATTACCGCAAAATTAAGGATATTCTGAACAGAATAATAGCTCTTTTTTACCATGTTATCCCCTCCAAGGCTCTTTTTAAATTGTCAGGGAGATTAGTCTCATTATTTTTGGAGATTTTTTCAATTTTTTTGGCAAGCTTACGCAGTGTTTTTGTATAATTTGCAGGATAGTTTGCTAAGGAAGTTACAAGAGAATATAACTCTCCCTTAGTATGTGCTACTTCAGAAAGCCCACTATGCTTCATGAATTTTGCGATTTCTAATTGATGGTCATCATTGTGCTCTCCATATCGGCTCAATCTTGGAAAGAGTATCAACATCGCTCCATATTTCAGAGCAAGGATAATGCTGCCCACCCCTCCATGTGATATAATGATCTTGGAATTCATATTAAAATGTATAATATCTTTATATTCAGGAACAAACGAGAAATACTTGGCGTTTTTTGGATTATATTTAGTTCTTCCTTTTTGTATCACCATTTCGTAGAATTCTAACTCAGGTGAAATCTCATCAGCGAGTTTAATTAACCTATCAAAAGGAGCAGTGCCTATTGTTACAAACACTACGTTTTTCTTAGCCATTTTTGACTGGTTAATGTGCGCTCTTTTTGGTACTAACACATTTCCGAGATGTTTTGCTTTTGAATACCTTTCAGCTAGCTTCTTCCATTGAACAATAAATAGGTCTGAGATACGATATACGGCTTTTCCCGTAAATGAAAGGTCATCAATTCTACAGACGCTCTCTATGTACACCTTTTTTATATTCAAAAGACTCGCAATGTAAAACGCTGGAATTGCAATTTCAGAACCAGTTGATATCAAAATATCCGGTCTCTCTTTTATCAATATGTGAAGCTCCTTAATAAAGAGTAGGAAAAAATGGACAAAAAGTATAATACCCTTTTTTATTCTCGCTACTCCCGGATACTTAATAAGCAGATTTTCAATTCTATAAATTTTTTTTATTTCTTTAGGCAGATTCAAAAAGTTTTCATTGTATGTGATCAAAAAGACATCATGCTCTCTAAATGCACTTGTTAGTTGTAACATCTCCGTCAAATGTCCCCCCGGTGAGCATACGATCCCTATTTTCATTTTAGGCTCTCCTCCAATATGCTCTCTTGTATCTCCAGTATCCGTTTCCAATCATAGTTTCTCTCAACAAACGTTCTTCCCCTGTTCCCAATGTAGTTCCTAGATTCACAATTCTCATAAAGTAACAGGATTTTTTCTTTCCATTCCTTATTTGTATTTGCATAAAGCACTTCCTCTTTAGCAACATCCATCACAGCGGGTAAAGATGTTGATATAACCGGTTTTTCACATGCCATATACTCGAATAATTTGAGGGGCAGAGCATGTTCAGTTATGGAGTTTAATTTAAACGGGATAACTCCTACATCCATAGCAGAGATATAAACAGGCACCTTGGAGTAAGGGACATTGCCGACAAATCTAACTTTTTCAATAACACCATATTTCTTTGCAAGCTCTATATTTTCTTGATATCTGCCCTCTTTCCCTACAACTAAAAATATAATATCTTCTGGGAGTTCTCTTAAGGCCTGGTATATGGGTTCAAAATCAACCCACTCTCTCAAAACCCCCACATAACCAACAACAAAATAATCCTCCAAACCTAATTGGGACTTAGTGTTGCCATAATTTCTAAACAGCTCGGTGTCTACGCCGTTTGGTAGAACTACAGCCTTATTATTGGGAATGTTGTACTTTTCTTTTAGGTAGCTATTTGTAACGGTGATTTTTTTGGATAATTTGATATTCTTTTTTAGAATCTCTCTCCCCACTTTTGCGCCAATCGGCCTTAATGGTCTTGGTATTTGGGGGGATTCACTTATCATCCCAACCAAATCGTCTGCGAGATCAAATATTGTAGGAACGCCCTGTTTTAATAGAGATTTAGTCGCAAAATATCCAAGAGTAAGGCTGTTGTAATTTATGTGGACATCAAAGGATTTATTTTTAAGCAGTCGCTTAATAGCAAAATAAGGATAGGCATTTTCCTGAATAACCGGACTAATTCTCTTGTCTGTTACATACACAATGTCTATCTTTTCCAGTACTTTTCTCCATTCTTTGCTGTACTCCTCAAAATCATGTTGCTTTCCTTTCCACCAATCATTAATGCTCACTACTGTTATATTGTGCTTTTTGGAAAGATATTTTACAAACTGATGCGGCCTATTATGCTGTGATTTGACTAGATCCACTATTGAAGTCATCAATATTTCCATATATCCCTATACCTCCCTCACCATTTTTGCTAGTACGTTCAATGTCAGTCCAGCAACGAACAGCTGGATTCCGATTATCGCGAAGATCCCTGAGCCGATGGCGGGGGTAAGATAGACGGTGCCCTCCCCGTAGTAGGGCAGGAAGGCGAGGTATCCGAGAATTATGGCAGCAAGGAATGAGATGAGGCTCAGCATCCCGAAGAGCAGGAGCGGTCTCCTATACCCTATTAAGCTCACAAGATCCGTCAGCACCCCAAACCCGTGAGCCAGGGGGTTCTTCTTGTGCTTGTTCGGGACGTCGTACCTGACGGTTATCGGCACTTCGGTGATCCTCACGCCCTTCTCCGCCAGGTACACCAGCATGTCGCTCTCCACGCTGTAGCCGTTGCTGTTGATTTTCATCAACTCACTTAGGGCTTTTTTGTTCATGGCCCGGAAGCCCGACTGAGAATCGGTGATCTTCAGCGTCCCGTTCAGGCTCATGTTTGTAGTGGTGTTCAGCACCCACAGGCCGAACCTTCTGTAGAAGGGGATGTTCTTCTTGGCCCCGTCCAGGAACCGTGACCCTATGACCATGTCGGCCTCATCGTTCAGAATGGGCTCCAGCAGCTTGGGGATCTCTTCAGGATTGTGCTGGCCGTCGGCATCCAAACACACCACGACGTCGTAGCCTTTTTCCGCCGCGTACTTGAAGGCCGTCTTAAGGGCTTGGGCTTTCCCCATGTTCTGGGAGTGCTTTATCACGTGAGCTCCGGCAGAAATGGCGATGTCATAAGTCTTGTCCTTGCTTCCATCATCGACGACAAGAACGTCACCATACCTTCTAGAAAGGGCAACGACTGAGCCTATCGTCAGCTCCTCATTGTAGGCTGGAATAGCTATCAAGATATTATGTGACATAACTCCCACCGGTGAGACTGTTGCAGTATATCCAAATTTTAGTAGTACTATTGATGATTCAAAATAGCTATACACATTGGATTCAGTAGCCTTTTGTTAATATACTCCTTATACTATTTTAAGTTTTTCTAACTGTGGGGATATTCAAGTTTGCACATAAAACGTCACTTATGATGAAATCGTTCTAGAATGGTGTTAAATGTGAAGCAATATTGGATTCATTGATACATTTTTCCCAAGATTCAATCTGAAACTTGAATTTAATTAACATTTTTTCCCGCCAATACCACGCGGGTCTGTCCCACAGTACAACTATCGAAAAAATACGAAGAATAAGAGCTTCGGCATGGCCTAGTTTAGCATAAATGCCATTCTTATCCTGCCGCGCCTCGTCTCGACCTCAACCCAGTCGCCGTCGGCTATGCCAAGCCTCTCGGCGTCGCGCTCGTTTATCAGAACCCTCGGCTCCCCCATGAGCTTGATCAGCACTGGGCTTCTCAGCGCCATCTCGCCTGTGTTGTAGTTGCTTATGAGCCTCACAGTCGTCAGGACGAATGGGTAAGCCCGTCGGGCGTCTCCCAGGGTGCTATCTGCTCGACAGCTATAAGGCGGGCCTTGCCATCCGGCGTCACGAACTCCCACGTGTGTAGCCTCTTCTGGGGCAGAAAGATTCCGTCGCCGGATTTCGGCTCCTCGACGGTCCTCTCCTCAAGCTCGGGGAACAGGCGGAAGTATTCGGCCGTTATCTCCTCGACACTCGAGTAGTCAAAGCCCAGCGAGCCTAAAGCCCTTCCGAGCATCGTTAGAATCTCCCAGTCGGGCTTTGAATCTCCTAGAGGCTCGTAGACTTTGTGGCTCCACTGAATCTTCCTCTCGCTTTCATGTAGGAGCCGTCCTTTTCGCAGAAGGCACTGGCCGGAAGGATATAATGGGCGTAGCGAGCTGTCCTCGTCATGAATATGCCTTGGACGACGAGCAGGTCAAGCTTTCTCAGGGCCTCTCTAACCTTCATGAAGTTGGCCTCGCTTACGGCAGGATTTTCACCGACGATGTACAGAGCTCTGACGTCTCCGTTCCTTATCGCGTCCCAGAGCTCCGTGAGATAAAGTCTCCTCTCCGTCGGCAGATCCTACCACCGATAAACAAATTGCGGCAAAAGATAAAAAGTTTCTAGCCAAAATATACGAAAATTTGTTAAATTAAAGAACCTTCCTCAGGAGGTACTCGTGAAGCCTCGTGTCATCGGTCAGCTCGGGGTGGAAGGCCAGGCCTATGATGTTCCCCTGCTCAACACCTACCACTTCCTCACCGTGCCAGGCTATCGGCTTGACCTTATCACCCAGAAGCTCAACTATCCTCGGCGCGCGGATGAAAACACCTGGGAACGGTTCATCACTGAAGGACAGCTTTAACGGGGCCTCGAAGCTGTCTACCTGCCTGCCGTAGGCGTTTCTGTTAACCCTGACGTCAAGGAGCTCCAGAAAGCGCTGCCCCTCAACGGCTCCCTCAACCTCCTTGGCCAGGAGTATCAGCCCAGCGCAGGTGCCCATTATGGGCAAACCTTCCTCACCGAGCTTTTTCACCTCATCAAAGAGGCCGTTCTCCAGCATCAGCCTCGAGATGGTCGTGCTCTCCCCGCCAGGGATTATTATCCCATCAATGCCCTCAAGCTGGCTCGGCTTCCTCAGCCAGAAAGCATCCCCCTCGACGCCGAGCTTTTCCAAAGCCCTTTTTGTTGCGTCGATGTGCTCGCTCACAGCCCCCTGAACACCTATGACACCTATCCTGAGCACAATCCCACCCCCAGAGGAACAAAAGGGAAAAAGCTCAAACGCCCCTCTCCTCGAGGCGGACCTCGAGCTCCTCAATCTCCAGACCCTTCATGGGCTCTCCAAGCTCCTTGCTTATCTCCACGAGAACATCTGGCTCATCCCAGTGGTTTACAGCTTCGACTATGGCCTGGGCCATCTTCTCTGGGTTGGAGCTCTTGAAGATTCCGCTACCGACGAAGACTCCATCCATACCCATCTGCATCATCAGGGCAGCGTCGGCTGGAGTGGCAACTCCTCCGGCGGCGAAGTTAACAACTGGGAGCCTTCCGAGATTCTTTATCTCCAGGAGAATCTTGTAGAGACCGTCAACAATCTCGCGGTAGGTGTAGTCCCCATAAACCGGCTCGTTCTCGAGGATCCTCTCTGGAAGGCCGCTTATCTCCCTTATCTGCCTGGCCAGCCTGAGGTAGGGCTCGGCGAACTTTTCAGCCACGGCGTAGACCTGCTCGTCCGTCATCCTCTGAATCAGCCTTATGTTGTCGCTGACGAGGCGAACGTGCCTTACCGCTTCGACAATGTTGCCTGTTCCGGCCTCGCCCTTGGTCCTTATCATGGCGGAGCCTTCCCATATCCTCCTGACGGCCTCTCCGAGATTCCTCGCTCCACAGACGAAGGGAACGTGGAACTCCCTCTTGTCTATGTGGAAGAACGGGTCCGCTGGGGTTAAAACCTCGCTCTCGTCTATCATGTCGACGCCAAGGGCCTCCAGGGCTTTAGCCTCGGCGACGTGGCCGATTCTGACCTTGGCCATAACCGGTATGGTCACGGCGTCCATTATCTCCTGTATCTTTTCCACTGGGGCCATCCTCGCCACTCCGCCGGCTTTCCTTATGTCGGCTGGAACCTTGTGGAGAGCCATCACAGCGACGGCGCCGGCTTCCTCCGCTATTCTGGCCTGTTCCGCGTTGGTGACATCCATTATCACTCCGCCCTTAACCATCTTGGCAAAACCGCGCTTCAGCCTCTCGGTACCCTTGGCTTCAATAACGTGAAGCTTCCCCATGGCAATCACCTTTTTAGGTTGTGGCCTGCAATAATCTCAAGGAAAAACTTGAATATAAGCCTTGCCACTGGGGTGCCCGCGGGTTGCTGAAAAATCTTCGGGGAAGAGCGAAAAGATGGAAGAAAACGCTAAAGTCTCTCCACGATTTCGAGGCTCACGTCGAAGTTCCTGACGGAATGCGTTAGAGCGCCGAGGCTTATGACGTCGATATCGAGTTTCGCGTACTCCTCGATGTTCTCCTCGGTTATGCCGCCCGAGACCTCTATCTTAACTCTCTCCCTGAGCCCTTCCCTCTTGAGGGCTTCTAAAACCTCGGCTATTTCCTCAGGCTTCATGTTGTCGAGCATCACAACGTCGGCACCTGCTCTGGCCGCTTTAAGGGCGTCCTCGAGGGTCTCGACCTCGACCTCGACGACTTTGTAGACGCTGAAGACCTTGGCGCGCCTTATAGCTTCTTCCAGGGGAACAAGAGCCAGGTGGTTGTCCTTTATGAGTACGGCATCGCTAAGGGAAAAGCGGTGGGGCTCACCGCCGCCGATGAGTATCGCCCTCTTGTCTATCGGCTTGAGGAGGGTTTTTCTCGTTCCGGCAATGCGAACTTTCGGGTTTACCGTCCTCACCTTCTCAACCAGCTTCCTGACTTCGGTCGCTATGCCGCTCATCCTGCCCATAACGTTCAACGCTGTCCTCTCGACGAGAAGTATTGCCCTCGCGTTCCCTTCGAGCTCAAGGAGAACGTCGCCCCTCTTTACGGCCTCGCCGTCCCTCTTCCTGACCTCAACTTTAACCCCAAAGTGCTCGAAGAGGGCCTTAGCTTCCTCAACGCCCGCTATTATTCCTTCCTGCTTCGCGATGATTACGGCCCTGGCTTTCATGCCCTCCGGAATAACCGCCTCGCTCGTGACGTCGCCAAAGGGGGCATCCTCCTCGATGAAGCGCAGGAGATAATTGAGGGGAACCATCATCATCACCAGCACCAGTTAAGAGGTAAAGAAACCGGGAAAGTTTCCCTCCCCACCGAACTAACTCAGCTCCAGCATTCTTTCTATTGCTCTCCTTGCCTTCTCCGCGATTTCCTCAGGTACCGTAACCTCATACTTCATGTCCCTGAGCGACTCGTAGATGTGGTTGAGCGTTATCGCCTTCATGCCGATGCAGATGGCGTCTTCTTTAGCCGGATGGAACTTGATGTCCGGATAGAGCTTCTGAAGGCGGTAAACCATCTCCCTCTCCGTGAAGACCACCCACTCGTCGTGCTCGGGGGCGCGCCTTATCATTCCGCCCGTGGAGACTATGATGTCGGCCCTCTCCTGTACCTCTGGCTCGCATTCCGGGTGAACCATCAGCTTGGCGTTGGGGTAGAGCTTTCTCGCGCGCTCGACATCCTCAAGGGTGAACTGCCTGTGCACGTAACAGTGGCCGTACTCAGGAACGGGGATGACCTTCTTGCCGGTCATCTTTGCCACATAACTCGCGAGGTTCTTGTCCGGACCAAAGATGATGACGTCCGAGTCGAGCTTCTCGACTATTTTGACAGCGTTGGCAGAGGTAACCGTAACGTCAGCGTAGGCCTTGGTCTCGGCGGTGGTGTTTACGTAGAGAACCACCGGCGCGTCCGGGTACTGCTCCTTGGCCTTGAGGATGTGCTCCACCTTGAGCATGTTGGCCATCGCGCAGGTTGCCCTCCTCGCTGGCAGCAGGACGGTCTTCTCCGGATTGAGGATTTTGGCAGTTTCAGCCATAAAGTCGACGCCCGCAAAAACTATGACGTCCGCATCAACGTTAACAGCTTTCCTCGCGAGCTCAAGGCTGTCACCTAGGAAGTCCGCTATGTCCTGAATCTCGGGCAACTGGTAGTTGTGGGCCATGATTATGGCATTCTTCTCCTCTTTGAGGCGTTCAATCTCCCTAACGAGCTCCTCCATTTTCATGCTCTCACCTAGAGAATGCTATGCCCAGGGGTATAAAAGCTTGTTCTAAAGCACGACGGCGATGTAAAGAAGCCCGAGCAGGAAGAGGGCCAGAGCTGGAACCAGCAGCCTCAAATAGACCTTCCGGAGCTCGGCCCCGTAGTACTCGGCCGAGAAAACGAAGCAGAGATGGACGGGACTGAAGAGCATCCCCATGTAGCCGCTTAGATAGGCAAGGGCGACCCTGTCAAAGCTCGTGAAGAAGGGGAGCAACAGCGGAAAGGCCATGCCGACGTAGGCGAAGCTTATGCCCGTCATCAGGCCGACAACGAAGGGCGTCACCATGAGGACGAGGGTCACCGGGAGGTTCATGGCCAGCATGGCCTTTGGGAGGGCCTCCACGGCCCCCGTAACCTCAAGGACGTATTTGAAGTACATGACCGAAACGAGGAGGAAGATTATCTTGGGCTGGAGGGCATGAGCAATGACCTCTTTCAGGCTCACCCTCTTCAGGTTGGGAATGAGAGCCGAGAGGAAGCCGAGAAAAGCACCGTGGACCATGTCGATGCCCAGAACGATTGAAACGAGTATGATAACCAGTATGGGGTACGTGCTCTTCAGGAGGAGCTTTAGGCCGGTTCTGAAGTCACCCTCGCCACTCCCGTCATCCGGAAGGGGCCGAATCAGCATCAGGTAGCCGATGATGGCCATAAGAACCGTTAGGGGGAACATCTTGGTGCTTATCTCTCTTATGGAAATCCCGACGATGGCGGAGGCGATTACTATGGCCTGGTACATCGGCCAGGAGTGCTCCCATATGTGCCTGAACCAGTAGTTGACCAGCGTCTTCTCTTCGGGCTTCATCTCAAGCCTGCCCGCGACAGGGTCTATCATGGGGGCCGAAACGAGGGCGCCAGCGGGCATCGGCATGAGGCCTATGAGGGCCGGAAGCATTGCCAGTGAGTACTTGGCCTTGGGGAAGAGGTTGCCCGCGGCGGCCTCCATATCCTTCAAATAGCCGATCTGTGAGAACACCGAGGTCATCCCCATGATGAAGGCGATGATAAGTACGAGCCTGATGGTCTCCCAGGAGGTGGCAGAGTGGTAGAGGGCCATAACCGCATCGGAGGGGCTCATGCCGAACAGAAAGGTCAGAACAAGTGAGCCGACGAATATCGAGACGCCGATGTTGATTTTAAGCCAGATGAGGGCGATAACGACTGCGAAGGAGGCTATGAGGTAGAGGAGCTCCACCCGTTTCACCGGGTATGGTAAGGATTCGATGAGAATTTAAATGTTTGGGCTCAGAGCCTGCACCTCCCATCGAAGAAGCTCGGCCTCTCAAACTCCCTCCTCATGACGGGAAAGTCCTCGCGGTAGTGGCTCCCCCTGCTCTCCTCCCTTGCCAAAGCGCACTCAAGAACACCCTTCGCGAGCAGCTTAAGCCTTTCATCAGCCTCGATCTCATTAAGCTTTTCCAGGCCAGCCCTCAGGCCCTCGGCAGTCCTCACTATACCAGCGTGCTCCCACAGTATTTCCCTGAGGGCTTCAACATCGCCTAGAGAGTCGAAGGTGTAGGGAACCTCTGGAACCTCGCCAAGCCTCGGCCTATCTCTCGCTATGGTTCTGGCAACTTCAAGTCCGCTCACGATGCACTCCAGCAGGGAGTTGCTCGCCAGCCTGTTCGCCCCGTGGAAACCATTGCTCATAGCCTCGCCTATCGCGTAGAGGTTCTTAATGCCCGTACGATACCACAGGTCGACCGCTACCCCGCCGATGGTGTAGTGGGCTATTGGAAAGACTGGAATAAGATCCTTGGAGGGGTCTATGCCCTCCTTGATGAGGAAGGCGTATATCTGGGGGAACTTACGTTTGAAGTCCTCTATGCCAGTTGCATCGAGATAGACTCTCTTTCCAGCCTGCATCTGGTGGTATATGGCCCTCGCCACGATGTCCCTCGTGGAGAGCTCGTTCACGAAGCGCTCACCGTCATCCGTCACGAGCCTGGCCCCAGCCCCCCTGACGGCCTCACTCACGAGCTTGACGCCCTCCTTCCCGATGAAGCCTGTGGGATGGAACTGGACGAACTCCAAGTCCCTTGCGGGAGCACCTTTTATGACGGCATCGCCTATCAGCGTCCCGAGGTTGAGGGGCGAGCCGGCGGTATACTTGAACAGTGAAGCGAAGCCGCCCGTGGCCAGAAGGGTAGCGTCGAACTTCAGCAGCTCCCCATCGAGAAAGACGCCGTAGGCTATACCATCTCTAACGGCGAGCTCTTCGGCAAGGCCTTCGACGAAGTTCACCCCATGTTCTCTTGCGGCCATATGGAGGAGCTTTATCAGGTGCTTTCCCGTCTCGTTCCTTATCGTGAAGACCCTGTGGAAGGAGTGTCCCCCCTCCGTCTCGTTGGCCTCGAACTCAAGACTGAGCGAGGTTAGAAAATCGTAAGCCTCGGAGGATTTTGTCACGACGTTCCAGACGACCTCTTCATCGTTGAGGTATTTGCCCGCCCTAACCGTGTCGAGGAAGTGAGCCCTAGGTGAATCTCCCTCAAGAATCGAGAAGGCTATCCCAGCCTGGGCAAGGTAGGAGTTGGTGTTTTTGAACCCCTTACCTATGACCGTGACGTCAAAACCTCTCCTCGCCAGGGCTATGGCGGCCGTTAAACCAGCTGCACCATCGCCGACGATTCCAACCTTCGTCATGCTCTCCCCCATGGAGGCTCGAAAAGGTAGTTTATAACGGTTTTTGGAACCAAACGTGGACGAATAAAGGAAGAAAAGCTCACTTTCCGACTGGATAGTTCGGAGCCTCGTTGGTGATGAAGATGTCGTGCGGATGGCTCTCCTTAACGCCAGCCTGGGTTATTATCACGAACTCGCCCCTCTCCTTGAGCTCCTCGATGTTCCTCGCCCCGACGTAGCCCATTCCCGAGCGCAGGCCGCCGACGAGCTGGTAGAGAACATCGCCCACGCTTCCCTTGTAGGGGACGACCCCCTCGACTCCTTCGGGGACGAACTTGCGCGTCTTCATGTGGCCCTTCTGGTAGTACCTCTCAGCTCCGCCCTTCATCATGGCTCCAAGCGATCCCATGCCACGGTACTGCTTGTATTTCCTGCCGTTTATGACGACCTCCTTTCCAGGGGCCTCCTTGGTTCCTGCAAGGAGCGAGCCAAGCATAACAGCGTCGGCTCCAGCGGCTATTGCCTTGACGATGTCTCCAGAGTAGCGTATGCCTCCGTCGGCGATGACGTGAATACCGTACTCCTGCGCCCTGTCAGCCACCATGGCTATGGCGGTAATCTGCGGAACGCCGACGCCAGCGACAACGCGAGTGGTGCATATGCTTCCTGGCCCTATCCCGACCTTGACGGCATCGGCGAAGGTTAAGTCATCGACGGCCTTCGGGTTGGCGATGTTTCCGACGATTAACTCGGCATCAATGGCGTTCCTTATCTCCTTCATAGCCTTTATCGCCTTGAGGTTGTGGGCATGAGCCGTGTCGATGACTATAACATCAGCCCCGGCTTCGTCAAGGGCCTTGGCCCTCTTTAAGTCGAATGGGCCAACCGCGGCGGCAACCAGCAGGTCGCCGTTTTCATCTCTTACCGCGTTCCTGTACTTCTTCCTCATCATGAGGTCGCTCACTGTGATGATTCCGACCAGCTTACCGTCCCCATCGACCACGGGGAGGCGGGCAATCCTGTTCTCGACCATAAGGTTGAGAGCCTCCTCGACGTCGATGTCCTCCGGGACCGTTATGACGTCCCTGGTCATTACCTCCCTCACGAGCCTGCCTTCCTTCGCCGCTATGTCCTTCTTGGTGATGATTCCGATGATCCTCCCATCCTCCCCGACCACCGGAAGGCCGTCGATGTCGTTCCTCTCCATCAGGAAGAGAGCGTAATCCAGGGTCTCCTCGGGTCCAATCGTTATGACGTCCTCGACGATGAAGCGCTCGGCGCGCTTGACCTTTTTTACCATCTCGACCTGCTCCTCGATGCTCATGTTCCTGTGGATCACTCCAAGGCCGCCCTCCCTGGCCATCGCTACTGCCATCTCCCACTCGGTGACGGTGTCCATAGCCGCGCTGAGAATCGGGATGTTGAGCCTAATCCTCGGTGTTATCTGGGTCGAGACGTCAACGTCCTTCGGCTCGACCTCGGTTGCCTGCGGAACCAGAAGAACGTCGTCGAAGGTGTAGCCCTTAATTGCATTGACAAGTTTTTGTTCAAATTTCCCCATAATTCGCGAACCTCCCCGTCCTTTTTAACATGAACCTGGCATGGGTTTTTAAGGGTTTTCACGTCGGCAATCAGATTCAAGTGAGAAAGTCTGTATGTGACATCAATGCCGTTCACCTTGATGGTATTGCCCTGATGATATGACAAAGAAGGCAAAAATAAAGAGCAGTCCGTCCGGGATTTAGGCCCTTTCTCTCCACATTTTGTCATCACATCAAGACTATTGCCGAAAAGCCAAAATACTCCTAGACATCCTTCCTTTTGGTGATTCCACAATGAGGGGGGAGTACCAAACCCATCGCTAAGGAAAGGATTTTGAAGGTGAGGAGCTTTAGTTTTGAGGAGATTTTGGGTGAAATACTGAAGGAAGGCCTTTTCTGGGCGGCCCTCGGAAGGCCGTCGGAAGTGATGCCGTTTCTGAGGGGCAAGCTTTTGAACAACGGGTACAGTGAAAGCACCAAGAGGGAGCTCGCGGATTTACTCAGGGAGCTGGAGATATTCTACAGCCGCGTCGCCTGCTGCGGCAGGATAGAAGAGCGGCACATGAAGGCGCTAAAATCCTTCCAAAGGGACATCATCGCAGTGATTTCCTTTGAGAAGGCTTAGCTTTTTAACCCCTCTTCTCCTTGCTTGTCGTTTTATCTTCTTCTCACCTTAACTAACCATCCGATGATGAGCAGCGTGAAGGTTATCCCGAGTAGGGTTAACCAGCGAATCATGGTTTGATCCAAAGGGAGTTTAACGAGTTTAACTTTATACCCGTCAAAATAAGCGAGTTCTTTTTCGTTGGAAAGCAGGCAACCGTTACCACAATCAGCTATGGTGACGTTGAATGGCAGTTTGAAGGTTTTTCCATCATAGATTAACAGAGTGCCGTTGATTGCAACGCTCCTCCCCTCCAAAGTTAAGGGCGCCTTCATGGGCTCTCCCCACTTAAAGACCGCTTGCGGTTCCCTTCTCGTGCAGGACGCCGTTAGGTTTGAGATGTTATCGATTTTCTCAACACATCCTTGGGAGACGAGAAAGTAACCCAAAGTCATCTCGTGGCACTTCAATGAATCATCTCCCAAGCTGTTGCACCAGTGCTTGTACTTCCTAACCACCCACGCCCCATCACGACTCCCAAGGAGTTCGAAGTAAACGTTCTCTCCCTCATCCTTGGCAAAGGAGTCAAGGGGAATCAAGCGAGAGTTCCCGCTCAAGCTGATAACCTGAAGGTAGTACCTCCAAACCGACCCGTTGTAAAAGATCACCTTAAACCAGTTGCTGTCCAAGGCAGCAAAGTGAGTGCCGTTGAAGCACAATCTCCCCACTGAGAGGTTTACGGGGGTTAAGTTCCCAAAAACAATCCGCGAACCATTGACGGCCAGGAGAAAGAGCTCATCCTGATAACTCATCGGGTCTTCTCCTTCGAGGAGGTAACCAGCTGGTAGCTCCCACACTCCCAAGAAATAGAGCGAGCTATCCAAGCTTGGGGGAAAGACCTTGTAAATCTCATCGCCGACTATAGCGTACCAGTTGTAATAATCCCCCCTCTGAGTTGACCAATCAGCCTCAAGAAACAGGTAAAATTTCCCGTTCCAGTAAATTTCACTGCCTACTCCCCAGTTGTTAGTCTCGGAGTAGTTTCCTAAGAAGTGCAATTTCCCATCGTAGACATAAAGCTCGAAATCTTGGAAGAATGGCCCCTTTGAGAGGTTTCGGTAGAGGAGTACTCTGCCCCCTGTGGAGTGGATTAAGGTGAGGTTTAGGAATGTGGCGTTTAAGAGCTTGAAGCCTTTTCCAGGCTCGAAGAACCAGAGCTGAGTGGTGTTGTTGGAGTAATGGGTCAGAACAAGAAAACCGTCCCGGTAGTGGATTATTCCAGTAATCCTTGGAGAATAGGCGGAAGTGTAGGGAGAAAACAGGAGAATTAAAAAGAAAAACGTAAAAATACGCTTCTTCATCACCTCACCATCCCGGACAGTTAGTTCTCATGTAATCAATAGTGCTCTCCTCCGTGTCAAAATAGTATGCCCTATCTGGCAGCACATAACCAAATGCCTCTCTCTGAGCATCTACGTATTTACAGGCATAATCTTTGGCGTCCTCATTAACCCTAACAGTACCATCGGCTTCCATTTCAATGGAGACGTTTGAGGGCATGTATTTGTGTATTGTTTTCAGGATATCAACAAAAAGAGAGTATGTGTACGGTATCCCTCCCTTAATAGTTTGGCCTTCTATGTTCATGAAATAATACCCTGGCTGGATGAAAACATTGTTGAAATAGTTCGCTATGTTGGGAACGTCCGTTTCATAAGCTACTGCCTCTAAAATATCTTGTTCCGATGAAAAATATCTGCTCACAAAGAGACTCCTCAAGCTCGGTATCCAGATAAACTGGTAATTCTCACTATACTCCCTTCTGTTCTCCATTATTCTGCCCCATATAGTCTCTATCGTGTATCTGCTCAGCTCTCCCGCTTGAATATACCTGATGTTTTCCAGTGACCAATAAAATCCCTTGAGTCTCGAACTACTCCAAGCGGCAGCGCCATCAATCCAGCCAAGCCAGTAGTTCAAGTCTCTGGCATGAGGCTTTTGTTGATATATGAAGTATGGAATCTCCACAATGTAATTCCTGCCCTTTAACCACTGGTTCTCTATCTTTTCGATTAACTCTCCTGCATCGTTATATCCATTGTTGTATCCCACTCCAGAATATTTGGTTGTGAGACCCTCAGTCCCCCCTGTCCCTCCATCGGTAACGATGATGTAATCAAACTTCTGGTCATTCCAATCGCTTAGGACCTCGTACTCTGACCCGTCCCACTTATAATACCACAAGCCCCAAGTCGTCATATAAACCACCCAACAACTTATCATTAAGAACTTTGAGTAGTAGTATATAAACTTTTCTGACTAAGGATATTTATTAATATAACATCCCCAAGTTAAGCACAGGTTAGCTTTTTAACCCCCTTTCTCTACTCTTCTTGGGATGATGAGGGAAGTTTCGTCCGAGCGGTGAGGAAACTCGCATGGGCTGACCACCCCTCAAATTTTAGCGGTGTTGAGCATGAACCTTCTAAGATTCATCAACCACCTCAGGGAGCTCGTGGAGCTTGAGAGGGAAGCAGAGATAGATGCCATGCGCGAGGAGATGCGCAGGCTCAGCGGGAGGGAGAGGGAAAAGGCTGGACGGGCGATTCTCAGGCTGAACGGGAAGGTAATTGGAGAGGAGTTCGGCTACAAGCTGGTCAAATACGGCCGCGAGAAGGAGATAAAGACCGAGATAAGCGTCGGCGATTTGGTCGTGATAAGCAGGAACGACCCGCTCAGGAGCGACCTGGTGGGAACGGTCACCGAAAAGGGAAAGAGGTTTCTTGTGGTTGCCCTGGAGAGCGTTCCCTCTTGGGCGCTGAGGAACGTCAGGATAGACCTCTACGCCAACGACGTCACCTTCAGGCGCCAGCTGGAGAACCTAGAAAAGCTGGGCGAGAGTGGAAAAAGGGCCCTGGAGTTTCTCCTCGGACTTAGAGAGCCGGAAGAAAGCAGGTCTCTCAAGTTCGAGCCTTTTGACAAGAACCTAAACGAGAGTCAGACGAGGGCAGTAAGTCTGGCTCTCGGAAGCGGCGATTTCTTCCTCATCCACGGCCCCTTCGGGACTGGAAAAACGAGAACCCTCGTTGAGCTTATCAGGCAGGAGGTGGAGAGGGGGAACAAGGTCCTCGCCACGGCGGAGAGCAACGTTGCAGTGGACAACCTCGTCGAGAGGCTTTCCGGAGTTGAGCTTGTAAGGCTCGGGCATCCGTCGAGGGTCTCGAGGCACCTCAAGGAGACCACATTGGCATACAAGGTCGAGAACCACCCGCGCTACAGGCGCGTGAGGGAGTTCAGGAACAGGGCAGAGAGGCTAGCTATGATGAGGGACGGACTCACCAAGCCGACCCCCCAGTGGAGGCGTGGGCTGACGGATAGGGAAATCCTCAGGCTCGCCGAAAAGGGCATCGGAACGCGCGGGATTCCGGCGAGGAAGATAAAGGAGATGGCCGAGTGGATCAGGATAAACCGAAAAGTCCAGCTCCTCTACGACGAGGCAAAGAAGATAGAGGAGGGTATAATCAGGGAGATAATCGAGAACGCCCAGGTCGTGCTGGCCACCAACTCCTCCGCCGCCCTCGAGTTTTTAGATGGGGTGGAATTCGACGTCGCGGTGATAGATGAGGCCTCCCAGGCAACGATTCCGAGCGTTCTAATTCCGATAAACAGGGCGAAGCGCTTTGTCTTAGCCGGCGACCACAAGCAGCTGCCGCCGACGATTCTGAGCGAAGAGGCAAAGGAGCTGAGCAGGACGCTCTTTGAGGGCCTGATAGAGAGGTATCCAGCTAAGGCCCAGATGCTCGAAGTCCAGTACAGGATGAACGAGCGGCTCATGGAGTTTCCGAGCAGGGAGTTCTACGGCGGAAGGATAAGGGCAGATGAGAGCGTGAGGAAGGTAACGCTGGCCGATTTGAAGGTGAGGATGCCAGGATTTGGAGAGCCCTGGGACTCGATTTTGGACCCAGGCGAACCGCTCGTCTTCGTGGACACATCCAAACACCCTGAGAAGTGGGAGAGGCAGAGGAAGGGATCCCAGTCGAGAGAGAACAGGCTCGAAGCGGCGCTGGTTAAGAAAATCGTTGAGAGGCTCATGGGGATGGGTGTTAGGCCCGAGTGGATTGGGGTCATAACGCCCTACGACGACCAGCGGGACTTAATAAGCTCGCTTTTGCCAGAGGAAGTCGAGGTAAAAACAGTTGACGGCTACCAGGGCCGGGAAAAGAAAGTTATCATCCTCTCCTTCGTCCGCTCGAATAAAAAGGGCGAGCTAGGCTTCCTAACTGATTTGAGAAGGTTAAACGTCTCGCTGACGAGGGCGAAGAGGAAGCTGATAGTGGTCGGGGATTCCGAGACTTTAAGCGTTCACCCAACTTACAAAAGGTTCATCGAGTTTGTGAAAGCTGAGGGTAGGTTCGTTGAGATTGGAAATGATTTTAAGACCAACGGGGGATGAGGGGCCATGTTCCTATTTACCAAGAACTTCGAGCTCCAGAGAGAGAAGGCAATGGCGGGCCTTAGGGAAGCGCTGGAAGAGGGCAAGGTGGATGAGGACATAATCCCGCTCTTGGAGAAGATAAACTCGCTTGAGAACTACTTCACAACGTCCTCCTGCTCCGGAAGGATTTCGGTAATGGAGATGCCAGAATTTGGAGACAAGGTCAACGCCGTCTGGCTCGGCAAGTGGCACAGGGAAGTTGAGCTCGGAGAAGTCCTTGAAGCTATCAAAAAGCACTCCAGCGGTCAGCTCTGGTTCATGGTGAGGAGCCCCATCCTCCACGTTTCAGCTAGAACTTTGGAGGACGCTGTAAAGCTCCTCAACTTGGCTATAAGCCTCGGTTTCAAGTACTCCAACATAAAGAGCGTCAGCCACAAGAAGCTGGTCGTTGAGATACGCTCCACTGAGAGAATGGACGTGCCTCTGGGAGAAGACGGGGAGCTCTGGGTGGACGAGGATTACATTGCGAGAATCGTTGGAATTGCCAACGATCAGTTGAGGCGCTTCAAGGGGAAGCTGAAGAGACTGGAAGAAGAGATTGATGCTGAAAGATACAAAAATTAAAGCCACTTTTTAACGCACAAAAATCCAACAAGCACTCCTATAACTGTTCCGGCACTGGTTATTATCCAAGAACAAGAAGTATTGGCTATAAGTTTCATAGCCACGATAACAATCAACCCGCCTATCACCACTCCAATTGCTGTTCGAAGTACATCGTTCACTTTCGAGTATACAACACCTCCACTAAAAACTAAAATAAAAGAGACAAAAAATGCCAACGCGAGCCCCACAATGCAATCCATAGACCCACCCCCTTAACAATATCTACTGCAAACTGCATCAGCTCCGAGCATACATCCTCCACCAATCAAAACGCCTTGGACGTAATCACAAGTGGGGTAACATATCGCAAAGCACAATGGGGCACCCAATCCAAAGGGCAGACAGACTTCGGCACATGCCACATCACAACCCACATAACCTACTCCAATAGAGCAAAGAACCCAGACTAATGCTTTGCAGACGCTACATTTACTAATGTCCATGCTTACAGCTAACCCCATTGCCTTCTGCTGGTTGTATTCTGGCAGTTTGAGTCTTATCAAGTGCGAGAGGTGCCTCAGCTCGTAGGCAGTCCTGCCCCAAATCCAGTTCGTTTCATCGCCCCTGCGGAGCTTCATGAGGATCTTGTTCAAAGCCCAGTAGTACTCCGAAAGGGTCAGATTATCCCTAATGACTATAGTGTCACCTACAGGCACAACTCTATCCTCATCATTCGGTGCAATGTTCATCCCAGTGAGGAAAATCCTGTACTCTCCAGTATAGGGGTCAGCGAGAATTTTTGTAATTAGTGTAAAGTTGTACTGGCTCCTTTCCGCTTTATAAACAAGAGCATACATTGTGTAATTGAAAGTCTCGTTGTAGAGACTAATTCCAAGGAAAAGCAACTGCTCGTGCTTTTTCGTCATGTTGTAAAGGGTAACCACTGAAACGTTGAAGTTTGCAGTCAAGTTTGAGGCACTGCAGGAGCTTGAGTTGTGGCATGCACAGGAGGCATTAGTCAAGTTCGCGAAGTCAATGGTCTTATTCACCCACGTGGCGTTCATCTGAAGCCTACCATTATCGTCATACCAGGCAACCACAGTCCTCCGGAATGTTACGCTGGAGTTGTTGGCGGTCATTGCCGTGGCCTGTGGTGTAGCAATCAACTGCAAACTCAACAGCATAGCAAGCAAGAGCAGAGCACCAACCTTCCGGACCCAACCGTCCATAGACACACCCCCAGAGATCATCGCTACATGTACGTTAAAATCCTTAAAAGCTTTTCCAATTACAAGTTTAAATTAGTTCCGTTTTTTTTTTTCGTAGGATTTTCAATTTCTAACCGTAGCATCAAGAAGAGAACAAGACGAAAGAAGGCAAAGTAAGAGAGTGGACAGGAGAGCACAATTGATCATACTGACATTAGACAACTTCCCACTTAAAACATGCTTCACATGCCTTCAGACATCGAGCAGGAGCTTCACGTACTCAAGGACGCTTCCCCGAGCCTTCTTTATCTTCACGTGCTCGACGAGGTCCCTGAACTGACCTTCGGCCAGACCGTCGGCTATCATCGCGCTCCCCTGGGCGGCTTCCTTAGCCTGCCCTCAAGACCCCTCTGCTTGACGACGGGAAGTCCAAAGCGCTCCTCGAAGAGGTCTTCCACGTCCTTTCTGAGCTCGTCTATGCGCATCAGCCTGCCGGAGAGGATTATCTCCTTAGCGTTGCCCACAACGGCCAGCTCGCTCGCAACGGCCTTTAAGAAGCCGTCCTTCATGGCCTCCCAAGCCTTTGCGAACGGTTCTTCGTCGAGCCTCTTGGCAAACTCCTCCGGCGGGAGTATCTCGTTGGCGGCTATTACCGTAGCTCCGCCCCAGAAGAGGTGCCACTTCTTGACCTGTCCCATGAGGTAGGTAGCTGCCGATGCCGTCAACGATTTTTCCCCAGCCAAAAGTCGGGAGAACAGAAAAGGTAGGAGAGCTAAAGCTCAAAGCCTTCAGTCGAGGTCGCTGCCGAAGTCCTCGCTTCCGCCCTTGCCCTCCTTGTCCTTCTCGAGCTTGCTTGCCGCGATGACGTCGTCGATTCTGAGGATCATTATTGCCGCCTCGCTGGCGCTCTTGATGGCCTGCTTCGGAACCCTGGCCGGGGCGATGACGCCCTTCTCGAGCATGTCGGCTGGCTCGCCCTCGAAGACATCGACACCGATGGTCGGGCCCTTCTCCTTGTGGGCTGCGATGACCTTAACGAGGGTCTCGACCGGGTCGAGACCGGCGTTCTCGGCGAGGGTCCTTGGGATGACCTTGAGGGCCTCAGCGAAGGCCTCGATGGCGAGCTGCTCCTTGCCGCCGACCTCCTTGGCGTACTCGTCGAGCCTGATGGCGAGCTCGATCTCTGGAGCACCGCCGGCGGCGACGATCTTGCCGTCCTCGACGATGTCCTTGACGACCTTGACAGCGTCCTCAAGGGCCCTCTCGACCTCGTCAACGACGTGCTCGGTACCGCCCCTGATGAGGACGGTGACGGCCTTCGGGTTCTTGCAGCCCTCGACGAAGATCATGTTCTCGCCGGCGACCTTCCTCTGCTCGACGAGCTCGGCCTCACCGAGGTCCTCTGGAGTCAGGTCGCGGATGTTGGTGACGATCTTGGCACCGGTGGCCTTGGCGAGCTTCTCCATGTCGCTCTTCTTGACACGCCTGACAGCAAGAATGCCGTACTTGGCAAGGTAGTGCTGGGCAAGGTCATCAATACCCTTCTGGACGAAGACGACGTTGGCGCCGACCTCCTTGATCTTCTCGACCATCTCCCTGAGCATGCGCTCCTCCTGCTCGAGGAAGGCCTGGAGCTGCTCCGGGCTGGTGATCCTTATCTCGGCGTCGGTCTCGGTCTCCTTGACCTCGAGGGCCTCGTTGATGAGGGCGATCTTAGCGTTCTCAACGCGCTTTGGCATGCCTGGGTGGACGACCTCCTTGTCGATGACGACACCCCTGATGAGCTGGGTCTCCTTGACGCTGCCGCCCTCCTTCTTCTCGAACTTGATGTTGTCGAGGTCGACCTTGTACCTGTCGCCGACTTTCTCGGCGACCTGCTTGACGGCCTCGACAGCTATCTCGGCGAGGTACTCCCTCTCCTCCTCGGCGGCCTTACCGGTGATGGAGGTCACTGCAGCCTTCTTGAGGATCTCCTTGTCCTCGACGTCAACGTCCTTGGCGATCTCGTCGAGGATCTGCTGGGCCTTCTCGGCGGCGAGAGCGTAACCCTTGATGACAATGCTCGGGTGGATGTTCTGGTCGATGAGCTCCTCGGCCTTCCTGAGGAGCTCACCAGCGATGACAACGGCAGTGGTGGTTCCATCGCCAGCCTCCTTGTCCTGGGTCTTGGCGACCTCAACCATCATCTTAGCAGCAGGGTGCTGGA
>NZ_SNUQ01000007.1 GCF_012027555.1 Thermococcus sp. CX2
ACTCGTCCTCGAGGCCATGAAAATGGAAAATGAAATCCCCGCGCCAAAGGACGGCGTAGTAAAGAAAATCCTCGTCAAAGAAGGCCAAACCGTCGACACAGGACAAGCACTCATAGAAATAGGGTGATGTGCAATGAGTGGACTGGAGCAGGCGATAATCGAGTTCATAGAGAGCATGGGGCTCTTCCACCTGACAATCGGGAACGTGATAATGATACTCGTCGGTCTCACCCTCGTGTATCTTGCCATACGCTACGAGATGGAGCCGCTGCTTCTCCTGCCGATAGGCATAAGCGCAGTCATTGTCAACCTGCCGCTCACTGGAATAGCTGAGGAACCTCACGGGCTGTTATATCTCATTCACCATTACCTCATAAGCACCGAGATAGTCCCGCTCCTGATATTCTTCGGGCTGGGAGCGATGACCGACTTCGGACCGATGATAGCAGACCCCAAGACGGCTCTGCTCGGTGCTGCTGCTCAGATAGGTGTGTTCATAGCGATGCTCAGTGCAGTTCTCCTCGGGTTCACCCTCCCTGAGGCGGCATCGATAGGAATCATCGGCGGTGCCGACGGGCCCACGACCATATACCTCACCACAAAGCTCGCACCACACCTCCTCGGTGCCACAGCTGTGGCTGCCTACTCCTACATGAGCCTGGTTCCGCTCATCCAGCCGCCGATAATCAAGGCCCTGACGAATAAGGAGGAAAGAAGAATCAGAATGGAGCAGCTCAGGCCGGTTTCAAAGAGAGAGAAGATAATGTTCCCCATTATCACAGCCATCGTCATCAGCCTCCTCGTCCCGAGCGCCGGGCCGCTGATAGGCATGCTCATGATAGGCAACCTCTTCAGGGAGAGCGGTGTCGTAGAGAGGCTCAGCAAAGCCGCCCAGGAGGAGCTGATGAACATAGTCACCATATTCCTCGGACTCGGCGTCGGTTCCACCATGAAGGCTGAGAGCTTCCTGACGATGCAGACCCTCATGATACTCGGCCTCGGTGTGGTTGCCTTCGCCTCAGCAACCGCAGGGGGAGTGCTCCTCGGAAAGCTCATGATGAAGCTCTCCGGCGGAAAGATAAACCCGATGATTGGAGCGGCTGGGGTTTCAGCAGTTCCGATGAGCGCAAGGGTCGTTCAGCGCTTGGCGAGCGAAGAGGACCCCGGTAACTTCATCCTCATGCATGCCATGGGTCCGAACGTTGCCGGAGTCATAGGCACGGCCGTTGCCGCAGGAGTTCTGCTCTCTGTCCTCGGATGACCTTTTCTTCAAATTTTTGACCGTCCTAATGAAAACCTTAAATAGTAGAAGGGTGCTTTAACTTAAAGCGGTGGTGAAGAAAATGCGCGTAAAAACTTTGATGACTCCTGACCCGGTGGTGATAGAACTTCCCGCAACGAGGGAATACGCTATTGATCTGTTTAGAAAGCATAAGGTCAGATCTTTTCCAGTCATTAACAAAAACACAAAGGCTCTTGTTGGAATAATAAGCATAAAGAGGGTTCTCCTCCACCCTGACGAGGAACAGTTAGCGATGCTCGTTAAGAGGGACGTGCCTACTGTCAAGCCAAACGACGACCTAAAGAAAGCAGTTCGCCTAATGGTCGAGTATGACTACAGGCGTGTCATAGTGGTCGACGAGGAGAACCATGTCCTCGGAATACTCACCGTTGGCGACATAGTGCGCAGATACCTCTCCAAGAACGAGAAGCTCAAGGAAACCACCATAGAGGACTACTACCAGAAGAACGTCGGCGTTGTCTGGCGTGGAACACCGCTCAAGGCAGCCCTCAAGGCACTCTTGCTATGCAACGCCATGGCTATACCAGTCATAGACGACGATGGCAACCTCGTGGGAATGGTTGACGAGACCGACCTCCTCAAGGACAGCGAGGTTGTAAGGGTCATGAAGAGCACGGCCCTGGCCGCTTCCAGCGAGGAGGACTGGATACTTGAGAGCCACCCCACGCTCCTCTTCGAGAAAGCCGAGCTCCAGCTGCCGAAGAAACCCGTTGAGGACATAATGAACCGCGAGGTGGTCATAGCGACGCCCCACATGAGCGTCTACGAAGTCGCCCAGAAGATGGTCCAGTACCACATCGAGCAGCTGCCCGTCATAAGAGGCGAGGGCGAGCTCGTTGGAATCGTCAGGGACATGGACATAATCAAGGTCATCCTCAACAAGTGAGCTCTTCTCTTTTCCCAACATCTTAGCGGGTGTTTCTATGGAAGTAAAGCTCTCCCTCTTCGGTTTTGGCAACGTTGGAAAGGCCGTCGCGAGGGTTCTTCTTGAGAAGGAAGCCTTCTTCCGCGAGCGCTATGGAGTCGAGTTCAAGGTGGTGAGCATAGCCGACACGAGCGGAACGGTGTGGCTCCCGGAGGGCATCGACCTGAGGGAAGCGCTCACCGTGAAGGAGACCTTCGGAAAGCTCTCGGCATGGACTAACGACTACGAGGTTTACAACTTCACACCGAAGGAGGCGGTTCAGGAGATAGACGCAGACATCGTTATCGACGTGACGAACGACAAGAACGCCCACGAGTGGCATCTAACCGCTTTAAGGGACGGAAAGGCCATCGTTACAAGCAACAAGCCGCCGCTGGCCTTCCACTACGCCGAGCTTAGGGAGGAGGCCGAAAAGAGGAACATCCCCTACCTCTTTGAGGCGACGGTGATGGCAGGAACGCCGATAATAACGCTCCTCCGCGAGGGACTGAGAGGAGACACCATTGAGAGAATTGAAGCCGTCCTCAACGCCATAACAACCTTCATCCTGAGCGAGATGGAGCACGGCCTTGACTTCGAGGATGCGCTCAGAAAGGCCCAGAAGCTGGGCATAGCGGAGCGTGATCCGAGCGGCGATATATTGGGCATCGACGCCGGCTATAAGGCGACCATCCTTCACTGCCTCTCCTTCGAGCCGATAACGTTTGATAGGGCGAGCGTTAAGGGCATCGTGGAGGTAACGCCCGGGGAGATCGAGAGGGCAGTGAAAAAGGGCAAGACTATAAGGCTCGTCGCGACTGTGGAAGAAGGAAAAGTTACCGTAGAGCCGAAGGAGGTGCCGAAGGCCTCGCCACTCGCAGTTGAGAGCCACGAGAACGCTGCGGTGATAAAAACTGATCTCCTCGGCGAGCTGGTGATAAAAGGCGCTGGAGCCGGACTGAAGGAAACCGCCAGCGGCGTGGTGAGCGATATAATCACCGCCGCACTGAGGCTTTAGGGGAGCTTTCAATCTTATGCTCAACCTCCCAACCCAAAGGGTTTTAACTCTTTTCTCCCCCACAATCTCGGTGAGCCCATGGAGCACGTGATAGCGCTCCACCAGGTCTACGCGGAGCTTATATTCAGGGGGCTTAAGACGGTCGAGCTGAGGAAGAGCAGAGCCTTCCAAGAAGGGGACCTGGTTTTCCTCTACGTGGCCAGGGGCAACCCCTATGAGCTTCGCGATACCCTCAGAAGGCTCGGCCTCCACGAGGAGCAGACGCTGACGAAGAGAGGCACTATAGCTGGAGGCTTCGAAGTGGGAGAGGTCATAAAGGCCGACCTCGATACGCTCTGGGAGATGACGAAAGACACAAGCGGCCTAACCCTCGTCCACGGCGAGAACGGGAAGAAGTGGCTCGGTGAATACATCAAGGACTACGGCTACGCCTTCACCATAGAGAGGCCATTCCTCTTCAAGGAGCCGATGAGCAGAGAAGAAATGAAGGAGCGCTACGGCATTCACGTGGAGGGCATAATCCACCTCTCCAGGAAAACGAGAAAGCCATGGGTAAAAGCCCTAATCGAGGACCTCCTGGCGAGGGAGGCGGTTTATCTGTAAAATGGAAAATCACTCGGGGTTTTCCTCGCCCCCTTCCGCCGTGGGATCATAGACAATGTATGGCCCGGTGCTGAGCTTCTTAATTTCCTCCTGGGTCAAAAGCCTGCTCTTGACCTTTTCCCCTATGAGCGCGCTGTTCCCAAAGGGATCCATGATCTTGACGGTGAGAGGCTTTTTACCGTTCTTGACTTCCTCAATGTACTGGAGTATCTCGTCGGCCCTCTTCACCGCCTCCTCGTCACCTTCCTGCTTCCTGAAGTCCCTCGCCATGAGGAGGGTCTCCCTCACCCTCTCAAGGACGCCCTCGACGTTGCTGACAAAGCCTTCCGCGGCCGGGCCGGGCTCTATCTTGACGCCTATCTCGTCGAGCTCTATGGTCCCGCTCTTGCTCCTGACGACGCGCGTGAAGAGGTCCTTCTCGTTCTCCACCTTCACAGTGTAGAGCTTCGGCGGCCTGTCCTCGAGTATCATAACGTCGGCGTTTCTGTAGCCGCAGCGCTCGCAGATTATCGTCGACTCCATGACCTTGCCGAAGTAAGGGATCTCATGAACGTACTGCAGGGCCTTGAGGGTGCCCTTGCCCCCACAGATCGGGCAATCTCCGAGACGAATCTCCTGAATCTCTCCCTCAGGCTTCTCACTCATCTCACACCACCGAAGAATAGAACCCCTAAGCCCTTTATAAAATCATGGTATGGGAAAAAGAAAACCCCGTCACTTGGCTATCTTTATGTCTGCAGGGGTTAAAATGAGCTTTATCTCGTGCTTGCAGATTTTAGCAGCCTGACCGCCGAGGGCACTCACCATGCCCTTTATCTGCTCCGCGACCTTTTCGAGAACCTCCGGCTTGACCTCAAGTGGGGTGAGGTCAACGAGGATTATGTTGCCGTTCTGGAGCTCCTCTGAAATCCTCTCAAGGTCGGCGTAGCTGGTGACGACTATCTTCTTGAGGTACCTTATCTGTGGCTTGACTATCTCCTTAGCAAGAACATCCTCCTCAAGAGGTACGACATCTATGTCACGCCTAACGCCAGCAACCTCCTTCTTGACCGCGACGGGCGGCTTCCTCTTGACCTTTTCGTCCTTCTTTTTAATGCTGTCAAACAAACCCATAACCGTTCCCCCCAGTTAATCATAAGGCTGGATTAATTTGGGACATTGGTGTTTATATCTCTTTCTGAAACTCGCCTGACCCCCCTCTTGCCGCAGGCGATAGAGGCCAAAGCTACGAGGGAAAAACTTTCACAAGAAAAAAGCAATCTAAACTAAGAGAAAATCTTTTCGGATCCTAAAGAGCAGTGAATTCATGAAGCAGGCCACATTTTTCACCCTCCTCTGCGTTGGCAGGTTCTTTTTCCCGCACTCGGAAATAGATGGGGATTTTCCAGCCAGTTTTACCAGTTGCTTACAGCCTATTTCATCATAACACTCGGGATAGTTTTCAGTTATGAGCTCCTCCATGACTTATTCTCATCTAGGAGAGACGAATTTTCGAGGGCGACTCAAAAGGAGAAATGGGAACTGAATATCAGGCTACTTTGCGTTCCTCTTGGCAACCCCTCGGGATGAAAAACTGACGCTCATAATTGCGCGGATACTCGGGATAATGTCTGCATACATATTCACAAAGCTTAGGATGAGGGAATTCCAGTAGGCAAAAGTAAGCACCAACGGGCACCAAAGGACAAAAGAAAAAGGCTCACTCGGCCTTAACGGCCTCGAGAACCTTCTCCCTTATCTCGGCGGCCTTCTTGAGGGCAACATCTACGGCATACATTACCTCCTCGAGCTTAAAGGAACCGCCCTCGCTCTTCTGCACGGAGGAAATCATGCCGTTCTCGTCGGTGGTTATGGTTATCCTGCCATCCATGACGCGCTCCTCGTCGAGGTTCGGGTCAACGAGGATGTTCTGCCCTATCTTGGCGAGGGTTACTGGAATCGGTATCTTGCTGACGGGCAGGGGCTCGTACTCGTCGAGTATCTGCACCTCCCCACTCTCCTCGTCATAGACGACCTTTGGCATCTTGGCGCTGAGCAGGGCGGCGATGGCACCGATGCCGCTCGCGTCCAGCAAGTTGCCGTCGTGGTCGAGCACGTGCACGTCTATGAAGACGACGCGGACGAGCTTGCCAGGAACTATGACGAGCTTTTCGAGTTCAACCGCTCCGCTCTCCCTTATGCCCCTGTCGACAACCCTTGCGAGCTCGATGGCTCTCTCGTCTGGCGGGCCGGGCTCGAAGCTCGGCGAAGCGAGTGGAACGAGCTCGACGTTGGTGGTTATGACTCCCTTTTCAGGGAGGTCAGGGAACGGTTCGCCCATGTCTATCTTGATTCCGACGAGAACCTGGGTGTTGCCCAGCTTTACCCAGGCGGAGCCTTCCGCCTTCTCGATGACGTTTACCTTTATCTCAAGGTCACGGTAGTCCTCCAGCGAGCGGCCGTCGACGCGCTTGCCCTCCTTGAGGAGCGCTAAGATGTGGTCCCTCATTATCGAGGCCATGACTTCCATCTCACTCACCTCCACCGACCTCCTCTGCTATCCTGAGATACTTCTCCTTCAGTGCCTCCCTCTGCTTCTGGTAGACGGCCTTTGCACCCTTTATGGCCAGCCTTACCGCTTCCACAAACTCGTCCTTGGTAAGGTAGCCGTCCATCTGGAGGAGTGTTATGTCGTTCTTGAGGGGCATTATGGCCACTGGCACATCTGCCTCACCGTAGTTGTCCTCCTCCTTGTTGAGGTCGAGCACTATCTCACCCTCTATCTTTCCGGCAGCACAGGCGGCGACGAGGTCCCTCATTGGTATGCCTGCATCGGCGAGGGCAAGAGAAGCGGCGGTAATTCCAGCCACCCTAGTTCCCGCATCCGCCTGGAGAACCTCGATGAATATATCCACCGCAGTCCTCGGGAACATCTCGAGGATTAAAGCCGGCTCAAGGGCTCCGCGTATGACCTTGCTTATCTCGACGCTCCTCCTGTCAGGCCCGGGCTTCTTCCTCTCCTCGACGCTGAAGGGAGCCATGTTGTAGCGGACGCGAAGAATAGCCCTGTCCGGCCTCTGGAGGTGCTTTGGATGAATCTCTCTCGGACCGTACACGGCAGCAAGAATCTTGTTCTTACCCCATTCAACGTAGGCCGAACCGTCGGCGTTCTTAAGCACGCCGACCTCCATCTTAATCGGTCTGAGTTCGTACTTCTTTCTTCCGTCTACCCTTCTGCCGTTTTCATCTATGAGCTTCAAATCCTCAGGCTTGCCCATCATTCTTCTTCACCCTCTCCTGTCTTGAGTTCCTCAATCTGGGGTATCTCCTCAATAACACCCTGCTCCTTTAGCTCCATGAGCCTCGACTGGAGGAACTCCTTGACCCTGTCGGTGAGCCCCTGGGTGTGGCTCTCCCTGTCCACCTTGAGGATGGCCTCTATGGCGAGCTTTTCGAGCTCCTCGTTCCTTCCGCTGACCCACACCCATCCGTTCTGACCGACGATTATCCTCGTACCTGTCAGCTTCTTGATGAGGTTTATCATCGAACCGCCCTTTCCTATAAGCCTCGGAACCTTAGAGGGCGTTATCTCGACTATCTGGCCGCCCCTAAGCGGCCCACCCTTGAAGGGCATTCCCTTTGTGGTTAGGTCTATCTGGTTTATCTCGTTGTAGGCCTTTATTTTGGCGTAGATTATGTCGCCTATATCGAATATCTTCCTGAGATCCGTCTTGAGGATGTCGATTCTCTCCTCCACGGCATCCTGAACGCGGAGGCTCGCCTGATACGGCGCACCAATATCAACCGTCCAGTTGGAGAACTTCACGTCTATTATCTTGCCGATGACGTTGTCGCCGACTTCTGGAATGTAGGGCCCCTCGAGTGGGATTACCCTTATGGAGTCGTTCCTTATCTCAACGAGTCCTACAACAGTCGAGTAAATCCTGTTTCCTTCCCTGAAGGTTCCTCTACCGCTCTTAAACGGCCCCTGTGCCAAGAGCGTTCCTGGAACCACTAATTCCCTATTTTTTACAAAAATCCTCCTCATAGTCCCTTCCTCTCTATAAGTTTAGTTATAGCATTGCCCTTTGTAAGGGCGTTCAGCTTTTCATAAAATTCCTCCTCAACCCCACCGGGAATCTCAATGAGGAACATCCACGAACCGTCGCTGGCCCACTCCTCGCGCTTTATGGTTCCGAACTTCCTGACTTCACCGTAGGCCTTGCCGACGTAGTCCCCTGGTATCTTAACCGCGATGACCTTCATCTCCATCTTGAGCGGCAGAATCGGTCTTATTGCCTTGATGATGTTGGGAACCTGAGCCTCTGCGTCCTTGAAGAGGTCCACGTGGACACCGGCTTCCTCCATCGCACGTAGAATCCTGTCTACGGGATGGGGAAAACCAGTCCTTGGATCAACGGCATGCCTGTGGATTATCGTCGCTATATAGCGCCTCTTCTCTTCGAGCATCTGGCGCCTCTGCTCAGCGGTGAGCTGGACATCCCCTTTACGGAGGATTACCTTGGCTACCTCGTAGGGGTCGCTGGTGCCGAATATCTTCTCCATCTCGTGCTCACTCGCTTTGTCGCCCTTGTGGGCGTCCTTAAAAACGTAGGGTGTGGCAAGGATTTCCTCTATGGGAACGTCCTTGCCTTCCTTGAAGTCCCTCGCTAAGTAGGGGTCGACGAGTATCTCGAAGATCTCGCCGTGGGTCTTCAATCGCGCTATCACTGCCTTGTCAACGCTGATGGGCATCGCCCTCACCTCAGTAGTTGCTGTCGAGCTCCGAGTAATCCTCTTCCTTTTCCTCGACTTCCTCCTCCTTGATCTCCTCAAGGATTTCGTCGAGGTACTTGGAGACTTCGTCCTTGTCGAGCTTCTTCCAGCGCTTGTCTTCCATGGTTATGTAAGCAACCTCTATGCTGTCTGGGGTTGGCTCCTCGAGGGTCTTCGCGAGGGCGAGGATGGCGAGCTTTACCGCTCCTTCCATGTCGAGGTCGTCGCTGTAGTGCTCCTCGAAGATGGCCATTGCCGTGTTCCTGCCGCTGCCTATGGCAACGGCCTTCCACTCGAAGTAGGCACCACTCGGATCGGTTTCAAAAAGCTCGGGCTTTTCATTAACCCCCGCCATAAGGAGGGCGGCACCGAATGGCCTCACACCGCCGTACTGGGTGTGGGCCTGCTTGAGGTCACATATCTTCTTCACCAGAACGGTAAGCGGGACTGGTTCGCCGTACGTCAGTCTGTAGACCTGAGCCTCCACGCGAGCCCTATCAACGAGAACCCTCGCGTCAGCTATTATACCGCTAGGAGCTGCCGCGATGTGGTCGTCTATCTGGAATATCTTCTCGTAGCTGCTCGGCTCTATGAGCTTGCTGGTAATCCTTTTTTCAACGGCCAGAACGACACCATCCTTCCACTTGACACCGACCGCGGTGGCTCCTCTCTTAACTGCCTCCCTCGCATAGTTCACCTGGAAAAGCCTTCCGTCAGGGCTGAAAACGGTAATAGCCCTGTCGTAGCCTGCCTGCGGTGGCACAAACGCCATTTTACATCACCTCTATGGATTATCGCAATACCTTCCACTCTCTTGGGATAATTCTCGAACCGCCTAATTAAGCTTTTCTATTCTCCCCTAAGAGCCATAACCGCCATCTTTCTGGCGATCCTCTTTGCCATCTCCAGCGGGATGAAGGCAAACAGGAAGACAACGACTGCCAAGGCCAACGAAGCCGACCTGCCGAGGGGCTGGAGTATCATGAGCGCGAACGCCACGAGCATCAGCCCGAGTCCCGTGGCGAGGAACTTTTGATATGTCTTCTTTAAAGCATCGAGCCTCTCGTCCATCTCATCCACCGAGGGGTTTTTATTCCAAGGTGGTTTTAAGCCTTTGGTGTTAGGCATGGACTGTCCCTTCTGCAACCCCCAGGAGGAATTGATACTCTACGAAGACGGGCTAATCAGAATCCTGATTGACTCGTATCCAGCAAACAGGGGGCATCTCCTAGTGGTTCCAAGGAGGCACGTCGAGCGCTGGGAAGACCTGACAGAAGAAGAGAAGGCCGCACTGGTCAGGGGCATAGACCTCGCGATGGAGAGGCTGAAGAAGGCACTCAAGCCTGATGCGTTCAACATTGGCATTAACCTTGGGAGGGCAGCGGGGCAGACGGTTCCCCACCTTCACATGCACGTGATTCCAAGATGGGAGGGCGACTGCAACTTCCCGAGGGGCGGAGTGAGAAAAGCAGTCCTGGATCTGAAGGACGAGAATCTCAGCCTGAAGGAACGCTGGGAGAGGAACAGACTGAGCAGGGAAGAATTAGGAAAGCTTAGGGAAGCCTTCAATCACCCCTAACCGGATACTTCTCCTCGTTCTTTCTTAGCTTTCTCTCAACTGCCTCGTCGAGGTCTATCTCAAGCTCGTGGGCAAGAAGGGTAAGGTAGATTATCACATCGGCTATCTCGTCCGCGACGGCTTCCTTTGCCTCCTGGTCTTTCACGTAGTTCATAATATCCTCGTCGGTCTCCCACTGGAAGTGCTCCAAAAGTTCGCCGAGCTCAACCGCTGCCGAGATGGCGAGGTTTTTCGGGGTGTGGTACCTTTTCCAGTCCCTTGCATCTCTGAAAGCCACAACCTTTCTCTCCAGCTCCCTGAAGTCCATAAAACCCACCACGAGGTCAATACAGATGCGCGTCCACCTTCTGCAGGAGCTCAAGCAGCTCGACGAGCCTCTCGATTTCCTCCTTTGAGAAGTGCTCCTCGGCCTCGTCCTCCGGGTCGAATTTGCTCAGATACTCCCTGACCTTCTCAAGGTCCCCCAAATCCTCCTCAAGCTCCAGGGCGCGCTGAGTGAACTCATAGCTCGTGTGCGGGCTCTCAAAGGATCTCTGCTGGTTCGCTACGAGGGCTATCTTGACGTTGGCAATGGTCTCATCAAGCAGTTCGATAAGTTCGCGTATCTTCATGATTCATCCCAAGGTTAATTGGCTTGAGAGTATTTAAACCCCTATCGGCGAAAGATTTTTATCCTTGGACGTAAAAAGTGTTTCTGGTGGTGATAATGGACTTCGACCTCTTCATGGAAAGGTACGGCTACAAAATCCTCTTCGCCCTCTTCGGTCTGGTTCTGCTGGCAATCTTCGGAACCCTCGGCCTCTACGCCTACACAGTCTTTAAACTGTTCGGCTTCTTTGCTGGGGGACTGCTGCTACTCTTAGGGATTGTCTACGCATTCACCGCCGGCAGAAGGATACTTGACGCCCAGGCCAAGGCGCACGCAAAGTACTTCTATGACGACAGGAGGAGGCGCTAAGGAGGGAAATAGATCCCGACCTTTTCATGGAGAAGTACTGATACAAACTTCCGACGGGCAAAACGCCAGAAATTCCGAAAATCCTTCGGTTTTATCCCTTCCTTTTCTGAGCATAGAGTTTTAACCATCTTCACCAATGACCTACGGTGATTACCGTGGAACAAGTTAAAGCTTACCCTTCTGATTCCGCTAAGTTTAACGTTCCAAGGCGCGAGAAAAAGCTTCTCATGGGCAATGAAGCCATAGCATATGGGGCTTTGGAGAGCGGAGTAAGCTTTGCCACCGGTTATCCTGGAACACCCTCTACCGAGGTCATAGAGACCATAGCCAGGCTAAAGCCGGAGGTCTTCGCCGAGTGGGCGCCCAACGAGAAGGTCGCCCTGGAGGAGGCCGCCGGGGTTGCGTACACCGGCCTAAGGGCGCTCGTAACTATGAAGTGCGTTGGCCTAAACGTCGCCGCCGACCCGCTGATGAGCCTGGCCTATTCGGGCGTTGAAGGTGGCTTAGTTATTCTCGTCGCGGACGACCCGGGACCGCATACCAGCCAGACGGAGCAGGATGACCGGTATTACGGAAAGCTCTCGCTTCTCCCGGTTCTTGAGCCTGCCGATCCTCAAGAGGCCCACGATTTAATCATCTACGCCTACGAGCTGAGTGAGCGCTATAAAGTCCCTGTCATCTTCAGAACGACCACGAGGGTGAACCACACGACGGCCAATGTCGAGGTTGGAGAATTTGTGGAGCTGAACAGGGAGCCCAAGTTCAAGAAGGACATAGAACGCTATGTAAGGGCAAGCATGGATGGCAACAGGAGGAGGCACAAGTGGCTCAACGAGACGCTGAGAAAGATTGAGGAGGAATTCAACTCGATGCCCTTCAACTGGGTCGAGGGCGAGGGAAGGATTGGAATAATCGTCGAAGGAGCGCCCTACAACTACGTGAGGGAGGTTCTCCCAAAGCTCGACGGCGACTTCAAGGTTCTAAAGCTCTCCACTCCCCACCCGCTGCCGAGGAAGCTCGTGGTTGATTTCCTCAAGACGGTTGATTTCGCCATAGTCATAGAGGACGGCGCTCCCTTCCTCGAGGAGGGGGTCAAAATAGCGGCCTACGAAGCTGGTCTCAACGTTCCCATCTACGGCAAGAGGACCGGCCACTTACCCCTTGAAGGTGAGCTCAACCCAAGCCTCGTCAGAAACGCTCTGCTAAGGCTCCTGGGCAGGGAAGCTGAGGAATACACCAAGCCCGAGGAAGTGGCCTACGCGGAAAGCCTCGCCCCCAAGAGGCCACCGGTGATGTGCCCTGGCTGTCCTCACAGGGGCTCATACAGGGCAGCTTTAGACGCTCTAAGGGACCTCAAGCTGGGCCGCTACTCGGTTCCAATACATGGTGACATAGGCTGCTACGCCCTCTCGCTCCTCCCGCCGCTCGAGGCCATCTGGACAGAGTTCGTGATGGGTGCGAGCATAAGCTTAGCCAACGGCCAGAGCATAGCCATGAAGAAAAAGATAATCGCCACGATAGGAGACTCGACCTTCTTCCACAACGGAATCCAGCCGCTGGTTGATGCTGTCTACAAGAACCTAGACGTCCTGGTCATGATACTCGACAACAGGACAACGGCAATGACCGGCCACCAGCCGCATCCGGGAACGGGGGGAAGCGAGACTGGGAGGAAGTTCAAAGAGGTAGACATAGAAGCCCTTGTCAAGGCGCTTGGAGTCCAGTACGTTAAGACCGTAGATCCCTACGACCTGAAGGCAACGAGAGAGGCCATAAAGGAGGCCATGCAGGTTAAAGGGCCGGCCGTGATAATAGCCAGGCGGGAGTGCGTCATCCCTGTGATAAGGCGCGGTGAGATAGGCGAAATTCCCGTAGTTGTGGAGGACAAGTGCACTGGCTGCAAGGCATGCATACTCCTGACGGGCTGTCCAGCTCTGGTCTACGACCCAGAGACTAACAAGGTGGAAATCGACGAGCTCCTCTGTACCGGCTGTGGAGTCTGCAACCAGCTCTGTCCGTTCGACGCGATAAAGTTCCCGAGTGAGCTGGAGAGAAAAAGTTGAAACCTCTCTAATCCCTTTGTTTTCTTCTCTACTCCCTCCACACCTCGAGCACCATAAACCTCCTCACAAGAGGGTTCGGGTAGAGCTCCCAGCCGATACCCTCTGTATCCGCCTCAATCTCCCCGTACAGCCCGCCTTCCCTCGGGTCAAGGCTCTCACCGTAGATCTTCCCAGGGCGAATTTCGACCTTCATGTATCTCGGCAGGCCAACGATAGCTTTTCCGTTCTCCCTCGCGTATTCCAGCGCCCACTTGGTTGAGTAGAGGCCCGAGAAGATCTCCGCTATCCTAACCGGAACGCTCTCCTTACCAACCGCGAGTATCTCTATTCCAGTGTCCTCCCAGAAACGCCTTGCTAAAGGCTGGAGGTCCTTCCTGAGCTCGTGCCATATCGCCTTTCCCCTGTCCGAAATCCTGAGGGCATCGATGGTCACATCATCGAGCTTCCTGATCTCGATTCCTCCGAGCGTTGAGTCTAGGTGGACAACGTCGGGCTTGACCTTTCTGGCGAGCTTCACCGCAAGTAAGGCCTCGTCCCTTATCGCCTGCCTCCCGCCGAGGTCGTAGTTGAACGGGTTGGCGTACTTAACGATGCTCAGCGTTGCGGTTCTGTAGGGCTTCTCGACGAGCACAGCGGCGGTTGCTATAAGCCCCACCGGATTGTACTCCTCATCGAGCACTGCTCCGCCAGTGTCGGCAGCCACTATCCTCATACCCATCACCGGTAAGTTCCAATTACCAATATATGGCGAGACTCTAAATAAGATTAGGTGGTTGTGTTGAGTGAATCGATCGACATAGTTTATGAAGCTTTGGGGCGCTATATCGACGGCCTCTGCGGCTCCACATACATCGGAACCGCGAGGGGAATGGTGGTCCTCTATAGAGGGGCAGAAATCCACCATCTAACGCCCCTCAAAGAGCCGCTACCGTTCCTGAACCTGTTCTACCGTAAGGGCACGGTGGAGATAGTTGGCGTATGGCGGGAGGAAAAGAGCGAGGCCTTCTTCCTGAGAGCGGCCGCGGCGGATGTCAGACTTTTCGAAGATGAAAGAACGATAAGCATCATCACATACCCCCGCACCGGGGACATGCAGGAGAGGGGAATGCTGATAATAACGCTCCACGCCAACATGGGTATGGCCAAAACCCTAAAGAGCATAATACAAGAGGAGACCCGCTTCATAAAGAAGGAAGAGGTGGTGATTTCATCGAGGGTCAGCATCTGAAGCTCATCACTCCTCAGAACTCGGCAAACTCATCATCCCACGAAGCCTTTCAAGGTCATCCCTTAAAGCACTTACCGTCTCTTCGTCGAAAAGGGTCATTCCGGAGTATCGCTTTATGACATCATAGACCTCCGGATGTCTGCTCTCGAGCATTCCCATAAGCTCCCTCGCCGGCAGGAGCAGACCTGTGTCGCGGTAAACGAGGTATGCCCCGATGGTGTAGAGGGCATCCATGTAGGAGTTATAGGCCATATCAAAGCGCCTCTCCTTCAGATAGTACTCTGCACGTCTTATATAAGACAGGGCCTTCTCAATGAGCTCCTCTTCCATTTTCCACACCGCGTATAGTTTATAAGGATAGCCCTAATAAATCTGTCGAGGAAAAATGCGAGCCGAAGTAGCTGCCTGGACCGTGACGATCCTCCTCATACTGTACACCTCATGGAGGGTAGTCAGCCCTCTGATCACGCCTATATTCTTCGGCCTTGTCTTGGCCTATGCAGTTTATCCGATCCACAGGAGGCTCATCCCAAGGTTCGGAGAGGCTAGATCAGCCCTCCTCCTGACGATCGGAATGGTGGGCCTCGGTGGAGTCATAACGGCCGACCTGATAATGATTTCCGCCCAAGTGGCATCTTCCTTCTACTACAACGTCGTGGACTTCTTCAACTGGCTCATGACCCAGCCCCTTCCGACTGGGGTTTCGGACTTCATCCAGAGCTTTTCCGAGCAGTTCGTGCCGAAGCTCTCTGAATACCTATCAACACAGGCGTTCTCACTTCCCACGTACATCCTCCAGCTTGTTACGTTCCTGTTCGTGTTCTACTACGCGCTGGCCAACTCAACGAGTATAAGGGAGCAGATCAGGCTTTCCCTGCCAGAAAAAAACAGACGCCTGGGTGAGGAGATACTGGAGAGCGTGAGCAGAACCCTGAGCGCGCTGGTCAGGGCGTGGCTCCTGCTCAACGTTGTGAAAGGCGTACTCATGACGCTCGGCTTCATAATCTTCCGCGTCTCTGACATGTACACTGCCATAGTTGCCGGCTTTCTAACGTTCTTCTTCAGCTTCGTGCCACTCTTCGAGGGCTGGATGATATGGCTGATAGCTGCAGCCTACTTCGCCAAGGAGGGCATGTACCTCCACGCAGTTGGCATCTCCATCTATGGGGCAGCCTTGGTGTCGCCGCTGCCAGACTACACCATAAGGCCGCGCCTCGTGGCGAAGGACGCAGACCTCGACGAGACGCTGGTCTTCATCGGAATGGTGGGCGGAACGTGGGCGATGGGGATCAAGGGACTCATAATAGGGCCTATAGTGCTGAACCTCCTGCTGACGCTCCTAAAAGAGTGGAAGAGACTTATAGAGAGGGAAGAAGCTTCACGCCAGCTCTCTCAAGCTCCTTCAGAGCCAGCTCCTCGTCCTCAGGCTTAATTCCCTTAACCGCGTCGAGGAGTAGGCAAGTCTCAAAGCCGTTCTTGACGGCATCCAATGCGGTAGCTTTAACGCAGTACTCAGTTGCGACGCCGCAGACGTAGACTCTCTTTACCCCCTTCTCCCTCAGAATTTCTGCCAGGTTCGTCCCCTCGAAGCCCGAATAGGCTTCCTTGTCTGGCTCGGTTGCCTTTGAGATTATCACCGCATCCTGCGGCAGCTCAACGACGAACTCTGCCCCCGGAGTGTCCTGAACGCAGTGCCTCGGCCACGGCCCACCCTGTTCCTTAAAGCTCATGTGGTTCTCAGGGTGCCAGTCCCTTGTGGCGACTATAAGGGCGCCCCTCTCCTTGAACTTCTTGATGTACTCGTTGCACTTGGAGATAATCTTATCCCCATCGGGGACTGGCAGTGTCCCACCGGGCATGAAATCCCTCTGCATGTCCACAACGATAAGCGCCTCCTCGGGCATCTCCAATCACCATAACGAAATTGGGAAGAAAGGTTAAAACCGTTTATTGGGCGACTCCGTCCATTCATACCTCAAGTCTATCCTTAAACTTCGACATGTCAACGCCCTTGTCGAGGCCAAAGAGATAAGCTAAAAGCCTCTCGTCGAGGTCGCCGTAGCGCTCGCGCATAGCTTTTATCCCCTCAAGGACATCATTCTCGTCCCAGCCAAGGGAACGGGCGAGGTACTCCACCATGGCATTGAAGAGATCCTCGCTCTCCTCCTCGCTCTCGAGCAGGGCCTCATTGATGACCAGAATTCCGTCTTTTTCCACGAGGAGGCCGCTCTCGATCGACCTTTCAATCAGCTCTTTGGCCGACCTGACGTCCATTAATCTGAGCTTGAAGGCCAGTATTCCAACCAGCTCACTCCTCGTGAACTCAGTAGAGCCTTTGTATGTTATCGCACTTTTCAGAGGGTGCACACGACCACCTAACGTTTTTAGGGTGGCGGAATAAATAAACCTTTGCATCTGGGCCTTCGGCCGATAGTGGTTTAAGCTCTTAGAGAGTAGAAAAAGCGGTGGTGGTTATGGAGCAGAGAACTCACAGGCTAACCTCTGAAAGGCTCGTTGGAAAGCCCATGAAGATTGAAGACGGCTACGCTGAGGTGGTTCTTGAGACGACGGAAGAGATGGCCGTCGATGAGTACGGCCTCGTTCACGGAGGCTTCACCTTCGGGCTTGCCGATTACGCCGCTATGTTGGCGGTGAACGAGCCGACCGTCGTCCTTGGAAAGGCAGAGGTAAAGTTCCTCAAGCCGGTCAAGGCAGGCGAAAGACTACTCGCAAAGGCGAAGGTTGAGGAAGACCTGGGTAGAAAGAAGCTGGTGAAAGCCGAAGTGTTCAACGAGAAGAACGAGAAGGTCTTTGAGGGAACCTTCCACTGCTACGTCCTTGAGAAGCACGTCCTCGAGTGACCAAAATTTTTTAAATCCCAATATCGGATTTCGATATCGGTGTTCGATATGAAGTACCGCGACTTCCTGACTCTGCACGTCCTCCACCACGCAGAAAGGGGGCCGATAACCGGTTCTTTCATGATGGAAGAGCTCAAAAGACATGGCTATCACATCAGTCCGGGCACGATATACCCACTCCTGCACAGCATGGAAAAAAGCGGACTCTTAAAGAGCCGCTGGGAGGTCAGGGAAGGGAGGCGCGTCAGGGTCTATGAAATAACCGATCTTGGAAGAAAAGCACTGGAGGAAGGTAAGGCAAGGGTTAGAGAGCTCTGCCGAGAGCTGCTGGAGGAATGAGGGATGGAGAAGAAAGAACAGAAAATTCTGGGAGTGAGCTGGAACGTCTTCCTGCTCGGGATTGTCAGTTTCCTCAACGACATGAGCAGCGAGATGATAGCCCCCGTTGTGCCCACCTATCTAACGGATGTGCTCGGAATAGGCAAGGCCGCGAGCGGTTCAATTATGGGGTTGATAGAGAGCCTCAGCTCGCTCTTCAAGGTGCTCTTCGGCTACTTCAGCGACCGCTTTAGAAAAAGGAAGCTCTTCGTGGCCTTCGGCTACCTCTTCTCAACCATAGCGAAGGCAGCGCTCGCCTTCGTTCACTCCTGGTGGGAGTTCATAACGCTCAGGATTCTCGACAGGGTTGGGAAGGGGATAAGGACCGCCCCGAGGGACGCACTGATAGCTGAATCGAGCGAGAAGGGAAAGACGGGCAAGTCCTTCGGCTTCCACAGGATGATGGACACCCTTGGAGCGGTGGCCGGACCGCTCACGGCGATAGCCATCCTCAAACTGCTGAAAGACATCCCAATGGAGACCGCCTACCGCTACGTTTTCCTGCTCTCGGCAGTCCCGGGAATAATCGGCGTGGTCATCGTGGTTCTCCTTGTAAAGGACAAGGGAGGGGACGTAAAAAGGAAGATAAAGGGAATATCGGCCCTCAAATCCAAGAACCTGCGCCTTTTCCTGCTTGTGGTTGCCATCGGCGCGCTCGGGAGGTACAGCTACGCCTTCACCCTCTGGAAGGCGGAAGAGCTCGGCTTCTCCGTCGTTCAGGGACTGGGCTTTTACGCGCTCTTCAACCTAATCTACGCCCTATCAGCCTATCCTCTCGGGGCTTACTCGGACACATTCGGAAAGAAGAAGATGATAACCATCGGGTTTGGCCTGGCAGCACTCGCTTCCCTCACCTTCGCCTACGCCAGGGACATATACACGCTCATAGCGGCCTTCGTCCTCTACGGCCTCTACATAGCCATTGAGGACACTATCCCGAGGGCCTACATGGCCGACTTAGCGAAGGAATTCGAGAAGGGCACGGTAATAGGAGCATACCACACCGTCTTCGGAGTTTTCGTCTTCCCAGCGTCCGTCATAGCGGGCTGGCTCTGGCAGAGCTATTCACTGACCTACTCGTTCACCTTCGCGGCGCTGATGAACATGCTGGCGATGGGGCTGATGGTTTTCGTGAGGGAATGACTCCCCTTTCCTATTTTACGAATCGTGACGCTCAGAGAAGAAAAGGGAATTAGGCACCGAGCTTCTCAAGCTCTTCCTTTCCTATGAGTAGAGGCCTCTCAGCCTCTATAACGTAGCTTAGCTCCCAGAGGACTTCACCTTTGTTCATGGCCTTGGCGTAGCGCTCGGCCATCTCCTCGGCCTCTTCAAGTGAGTTAGCCTCGATTATCCTCCTGACGTACCATTTCCTATCTCCAAAGCGAAGCTTGAACTCCGCCATGTACATGGGCACCACCGTAGGGAGTTCGGTCGGAAGTATAAAAACCTAAGGCTCACGGTTCCTCCGCGTAGTAAGCCCCGTTCCTCTCAACGGTCCCGAAGATCTTGCCCCCTTCCTTCGTGCGGAGCTCCACGAGGACCTTAGCGGGCTCGCGCTCAACTTCATCCTCCACAACTCTCTTGCTTAGAACCTGGATAAAGGCATCCCCCAGCCTCTCGAACTCGAAGACGAGAACGTCATCCTCCCATCTGTGGCCGCGGTAAGAAACGCCGCCCATTCTAAAAGTAACCTCAACCTTAACCTTCATTCGGACTCCTCCAAAAACTTGTACCATAAAAACCTTCAGCTTTCACCTTTAAAAAGGTTGGGAAAAGGGTCAAGAGCTCTTCTTCAGCTTGAGCACCTGCTTGGCGAACTCCTCAAGCACTTCCTTGCGCATACCCTCGAAGAACTTTATTGAGCCGGCGTAGCCGTGGCCGCCGCCCTCGATGCCAGCGCTCGGGAGGGCCTCCTGGAGCTTGGGTATTATCTCGTTGAGGTCGAAGTTGTAGGCCGCCATGCCGTCTGAAGCCCTCACCACCGCGAAGTCTGGGCCGTAGGCCAAGGTTAGTATCGGGCTGTCTTCGCCGTACTTCTCCTTGAAGTGGTCGTGGATCAGGCCGCTCAGCTTGCCGGGACTCGGGTAGCTGAACTTCGGTGCATAGAGCTCTATGTCTATGGTGTTGAACCTTATGCCGTTCGGCAGGACGACGCTCTTAACGTGCGGCAGTGAAGCCCTAAGGGCCTTCTCCTGCTTCTCCTTGACCTCTGGATAAATTGCGTCGATAAGCATCCTGTGCCTCTGCAGGTTGCCCGTCAGGAGGAGTATCTCGTCAATTATGCCGTGCCCGTCCATGAACTTCCAGAAGTAGGCCTCGTGGTCTATAACCTCGGCTATCTTCTTGAGATCCTCCTCGGTTAGACCCTTCGCCTTCTTGGCGATCTCAAGGTACTGGTAGAACTCCGGTGCTTTACTCCTGTCGCCGGTTCCGGCTATGGCTGGCAGGTGCTTTATCTTGTCCTCCACTGCCGGGTTTATGTAGCGGGCCACTTCAGTTGCCAGCATTCCGGCGGTCAGTTCGTAGTAGCCGCGCTTGATGTGGTGGGGGTTGACGTGGACGTCGACGTACTCATCGACGGCGGCTTTGTCCTCGCTTATCCACTCCCTCGGGTCGTGGTGGTCGATGACGACTATCGGAACGCCGTAGGCCTTGATGCGCTTGTAGGCAGGAATGTCCTCGCTCGTTCCGCCGTTGTCCACTATAACGACGAGCGGTAATGGATCGCCGAACTTCTCGTGGTCCTCGACCATGAAGATTATGTCCTTGAGGACATCCTCAAGCTCGTAGAACGGTGCTCTGCTCGGTCTGCGCTTGAAGAGCTTCCACCTCGCGCCGGGGTCCGGGGAAACTTCCTCGATGAGCGGGACTATTGCATATTCGAGCGCCAGACCAGAGGTATAGCCGTCGGCATCGGCGTGGTGCCTCAGCAGTATCGGCCTTCCCTCGTAGATGGCACGCCTTATCATGAAGGCGGCCTTCATTATCTTTGGCTTGAGCTTCTCCAGAACCTCGCTCTCCACGAGGAAGCCAACGTCCTCGGGCTGGGCCTTCCTGTCAAGCTCCTCCTCGATTTTCTTCTTTACCGCAGCTGCTTCCGGACCCCAGAGGCGGGCCATGTCGCTGACTTCTATCTGTATCTCGCCGGAGTGGAAGGCTATCTTTCCGATTATCTCAACGATGTCGCCGACGTTTATGTTAGGATAGGCCCTAACGCCCGGTGCCTCAAAGGCGGCCGCCCATGTTATGCCCGTTCCGTCGGTTATCGTGAAGACCGTCGGGCCGCCGGTGACCTGTATCTGAGTGACCCTACCGCGTATCCTCACGGTTTTCCCGGCCATGTCCTTCCTGAGTTCACCGATCGGCGTAACCGGAAGCTCTTTTCTAACGACGACCTCCTTGTAGTGCTTGAGGGCCGACTCTATGAGGTCAACCTCGCGCTTGTCAGGCCTCACATCGAGAACCTGAACGAGTATCTCCTGACCCGGAACGTAATCCCTGCCGCCGAGGAGGTCTTTCCTCTTGATGAGGCCCGTTACATGGGGATTGAGCTTGACAAAGACTCCGAAGCGCTCCACCCTGTCGATGGTTCCCTTATAGACGTTGCCGACCTCAACATCTTCGTAGTCGCAGGTCTTGTCGAGGATGTAGACGACCTTGTACTTCCTCATACAGTCTGGACAGACCCAGGTAGTTTCCATGCCAGGCTCCCAGGGCTCCTTCACTTTTCCGCAGATGTCGCAGGCGAGAACCCTTCCAGTTCCGCCACAGGTGGGGCAGGTGTCGTAGACGGGAACGACGCCCTTACCATGACACTCTGGACAGGGAATCTCATCGACCTCATCATCAACACCGAGGTAATCCAAATTCCTGTAGCCTTTGAGCTGCTTGTCGAGCTTAAAATCAGCCGGAACGTAGCCCCAGCCGTTGCACACCTCACACTCCTTCTCGCCGACCTTGACTTTACCCGTTCCGTGACACTCGGGACAGTCTCTAACGACCATGGCTCGCACTCTCCAGAAGTTTTCTCACTACGTCCCCCTTAGGCCGATGGAGACTTATAACCTTTTGTCTCTGCCCCATGAAAGAATCCCCAGAAGACCGCCATGGAGAGTGCGTAGAGGAGGGCCGTTATCAGGAATGGCCAGGTGAGGGAGAAGTCGAAGATCATACCGCCGATATACTGCCCCAGCCCGAAGGTTGCCGTCCAAGAGAGGTTGTTGAGTGCCATCACCGTTGAGCGCTCCTCCTTGGAGAAGAAGCCCATCATGAAGGAGTTCCATATCGGGTTGACTATGTTCATGAGGATTGTCCTCACTGTGTAGATGACCGCCGCTATGGGGAAGGTTGGGGAGAAGGGCATGACCGCTATCAGGAAGCTGGCGCTCCCGTTGAAGGAAACTATGGTCTTAACGCTGCCGAGCCTGTCGGCTATCATTGGAAGGACGAACATTCCAATGCCCATTATGAACTGCTGGAGGGCAAAGAGCCAGCCGATGCTTTCCAAGCTAGTGCCAAAGCGCTGGTTGAAATAGAGACCCATGTATGGGATGGTAACACCCGCACCAAGGCCGATGAGGGCACTTGGCAATGCAAAGCGGCCGATTTTAAGGAGCAGTTTCCTGTTGAGGTCGAGCCTCTTCTCGGTGTTCGCCAACACGGACTTTACGAAGAGCACGAGCAGGAACCTTATCGGGATTATAAAGAGCACGAGGGCAAAGACCTCTCGATAACTCATGTACCTTGACAGGAAGCCAGCTAAGAGGAGACCGACTGCGGAACCAATGGTTCCCATCGCGGAGGAAAGGCTGAAGAGGTAGTGCCTCTTTTCATCACTCACCTCACCACTCAGCAGGGCCATGTAGGAGGGGCTCTCAAAGGCGAGGCCGATTCCTATGAGTACTCCACCTAACGTGAGCATTGCAATCGTCGGGTAGAAGACCTGAAAGGCTCTCCCCAGGAACATTAGTGAGACACCAAGGAGAACGGCCTTCTTATATCCTATCCTCGCCCCCAGTGGCCCCGAAAACAGTAGAACGCTCGCCTGGGCCAGCGTCGAGAGCGAGAAGACGATACCTATGTCGGCGTAATTGAAACCGAGCGATTTGAGGTAGAAGGGGAATATGAACCACGCTATGTTGCCACCCAACCAGGATATGAACGAATACGCGACGAGCAGCCAAGCGTCCCTGCTAAAGCCCCTGTAATTCTGCAGCGACATGAACGTTTAGATGAAGGTTTGAGTATATAAACTTACCCCACGCACTACCGAAAAACTTATTAATTAAAAGAAGCATTACTCAGCGTTTAAATCGAAAAATATGACGATTTCCGGGCTCAAATAAAAGATGGTAAAATTAGAGAAACGGGGTAAAATAAGATGTTAATTTTCTTCCATGAACTTTTCCACAGCAAGTCTAGTTTCTTCATAGGTCTTTCCGGCGAGTATTATCACCTTGTACTGAGGATTCTCCGGGTTGTCCAGCTCCTTTATCACGTAACCATTCTGCTCTATCTCGGCCTTGATGGCGTCAATAGCCGCCTTACCGTAGACATCCTCGAGTAAAATCCAAGCCTTGTTGCTAACCCATCCACCGATGATGATGACGTTCTTGTCCGATGGCAGGCTTGTAAGGTCGGTGTCCTCGATGATGAAGTCGTAGACGTTCCCAGTCGCTTCAACCTTCGGGGCGGTTATTGAGATCGTCCGGGTAACGGTGGCAACGCGGACAAAGCGGTAGCCTTCAACCCCGGTTATGGCGCCGTTCTCATCCCTCGTGAAAACGGCCGTTAGTTCAAGACCCCAGTCAGTGGGCAGCTTTATAGAATCTCCCTCCCCAATAAAGACCCTCGGGAAGCTCGCGAGGCTCTCGTTCACGTGGAGGTACAGGGTGTAGAGCCCGTTGGCCGGGTCTATATCCCACACCCACTGTCCCTTGTAGACCTCGCCGTCCGAGTACTGCTTGACCTTCTCGTAGTACCAGTAGTCGTAGGTAACCATCTGCACGTTGTTTATCCCCACAAAGAAGTCCGTCGGGGTGAAGAGGAAGACGTTCCTTGCCCCAGCTTCGAGAAGCTCGTTTATTCTGGCCGATGGATAGGTATCGTACTCCTCGAAATCCTCCGCACCGTTGGCATCGACGTACATAACGTAGTACTTGTCCTCAGTCATCGTTTTGGTCTTGATGAGGCCGCTGGGGTAGGTCAGTTCGATGAGCATCTTGGAAACGTCGAGATTTATATCCAGCATTTTTATCTTCCATCCCCCAACGATGATAGAATCTCCAAGGCCTTTGGATTCCGAATCGGCCTCTGTGTAAAAGTAGAAGTACATAGTGTCCCTGCCGTCCACGGTCGTTGGGACGACCTTGTAGTCTCCTCCAATGTCAAGGGGGGTGGTGTTCTCGTTGAATATTATTTCGATGCTCCTGTCGAGGAACTCCACCATCCCCTTGGTAGAGTTGAAACTAACCCGAGAGAAGTTGACCTGAACGACAACCGCATGACCAACCGGCTGGTCACTGACGTTTATCCCAACGTCGGGCATGTCAATGGGATTGAGCTTGTATGTCTGGTTGTTATCGGGAATTATAACACTGTGATACTCAACCGGGACAGAAACGGTGGCGGTGTAAGTTCCCTGAGATATGCCATTGAGAACCAGAAAAGCCCCAAGCCTCGAGCCGGTTATCGCATCTTCACCGATGTGGAGCGGCACGCCGTTCACTATCTTGGTTGTGGGAAGAACTATTACGGAATTAGCGGAGTTAATGCCCGCAACGGCTCCCTGAACTGGCATGAAAAGTGAGCTCAGAATCGCAAGGCTCACAAACATTGCTAAAGCCTTTTTCATTGTTCGTCACCGAATTAAAGTGAATCTCAAGGTTTATAACTTTTCCCGAGAAGAATACTCCTGCGATGATGAGTGAATCCAATGCTGACGGGATGATGAAACCCCGACCTGAGCACTTACCAACGGGCGAAAGGGGAAAGGAAATGGAAGATAAGCTCGACGAGATATACACCAGCCTTGAGGAGCTCCGCAGGGAGGTCGAAGAAAAGAAGGCACCCGACAGGCTCGGGTGGGACGACATAGCCCAGGAGATCATCGGAGCGGTAACCTTCGCCCTTCCATTCCTCTTCACTGGCGAACTTTGGGAAATCGCCAAGGACATATCCGTGGAGCGCTCCCTGGTAATCCTCATCATGACCCTGGCCGTTGCGTATCTCTTCATTGCGAAGTCCCGGATAGGTAACCTCAAAAAGGAAGAGCTCTTCCACGTCCCAAAAAGACTTCTCACGGTGACCCTGATAGCGTATCTGATTTCCGCCGGGCTGATATACCTCTACGGCATCAACGGGATAGCCGACTTTACAACGGAGCAGTACCTCAACGCGACCATACTTATAAGCACCTTTGCAGTCATCGGAGCGATAACTGTTGACATGGTGAAGTGAATGAAAATCGTCACTGGAAAGAGGTTTGAAGCCTTTGCGGATGAGAACGCACTGATTTTCCCGGAGTATGGGAAGAATAGAAGAGAGCTCGTTGAGATTGCTGGATCGCTCACAGGCGAGGAGACCGTGGTAACAGCGAGCCTCGAGCTCATGGACCTGATACTCAGCAGGTTCAAGGGCGAGGGACATTTCCTTATTTACTCCGACACTGGAAAGACCCTAACCACAAGGGAGGCCTATGAGCTGAGGAAATACCTCGACTTCGATCTCCGGGGTGGCTTTACCGGAGAACCCTCCCGGGCGAGCGTCCTTTTCGTCGAGGGCAAAACCGACGCGAAGTTCTTCAAGGCCGTTTTTAAGAAGCTGTACGAGTTCAAGGAGAGCAGAGAAGTTCCAGCGAATCTAAAATTCATTGAGAGGGTCTTCGAGCGCGAGAACTTCGAGCTGTTGAGAAACGAAAATGGCTTTTTGGCAGTGATTCCGAGCGAGGGCAACTCGGGAGTCATCCGAAACCTGGGCAACTTTATCAGAGCGATGGAAGTCTTTGAATTCAGTGTTGACAAAATAGGAGTCGCCATAGATGTTGATGACAACAGAGAGAGTGCGATGGCCTCGATAACCGGGAAGCTCTCCCGGTTCCATCCGGAAAAAACGGCCGCAGGTTTTAGGGTTGGGAAGACAGAGGTGATTCCCCTAATCATAGGCCTCCCCTTCGAGGACGAGCTAATCGAGTGGAAGAAGCCCACCGTTGAAGATTTAATGCTCCACCTCATAGCGCGGGAGGGACTTCTGGAGAGAATCAGACCGGCATTAAGAACCCTAAACGAGAGCCTGGGAAGGACGCTAAAGCCCAAAGAGGTCATGTATCTGGCCCTCTCGGCCTACGGACACTGGGGCAACCTGGAAGGCTTTTACGAGCTCTTTGTCATGCGCTCCCGCTTCAGAAACCTCAAGGCCGTCCTGAGGGAGGCGGGGCTTATGGAAGGGCTTTTCACCCTCTCAGGCAAGAACCGTTGAATTTTTATTTCCAACCATCAACCTGGCGTCGGTGATACGTATGAAGCTCGTCTCATTTGACGTCTGGAACACCTTGCTGGACATAAACGTCATGTTTGACGCGATGGCAGTGGAGCTCTCGAAGCTAATGGGCGCCTGTATAATCGATGTGGCTGAAGGGATGCTCCTCACGAGGGAAAGAATAAAGCTGATTCGCGCGGAACAGAGGGGAAATCCACAGAGGGCCTTAGAGGAGAGCCAGGAACTTCTGGCGGAGCTCCTCGGAACAGAGGTCGAGGTCGTAAGGAGGGCAGCCGCGAGGGCCGTTCTGAAAGTTGACGATGAGATAGTCCTGCCTGGGGCCAAAGATGCCCTCAAAGGCGTGAAGAAGAAAGGCTTGAAGACCGTTGTCCTCGGCAACGTGATGTTCTGGCCGGGCTCATACACGAGGTTCCTGCTGGAGCGCTTTGGGCTAATGGAGTTCATAGACAGAACCTTCTTCTCGGATGAGGTTCTGGCGTACAAGCCAATGCCCGAGATGTTCGAAAAGCCCCTTAGGGCCTTCGGAGTTGAGCCGAGTGAAGCGATACACGTAGGGGATACCTACACGGAGGACTTCAAAGGCGCGCTGAACGCTGGAATGTGGGCGGTCTGGATTAATCCCGAGGCAGAGGAAGTGAAGAAAATCCATGAGAGGGGCTTTGAGGTGCCGGATGTTGAGGGAATCCTGGAGGTGCTGGAGGAGTTGGGAGGTTAAATTGGCTTTTTTAACAGTCTTATCCACCAAATCAACGCATTTGGGTTGATACAGTGAAACATCATGGAAGTCAAAGAGCTGGAGAAACAGGGCAAAGGAAGAAAGGGCCATTCGGTTGAAATAATAGACAGGAAACACGAATCCCAGAACTCATTTCTTCGGCTTCAACCACGCCCCAAGGCCGACCTGCTTTGTCTTCTGATATCTCAGGTCCTCCTTACGGTAGCCGAACGCCTCCAAAATCCTCATCACAGCCGGGAGAACCTGGTTCTCGATGTAGTAGTCAGCGTCGTACTTGTGCCTTGCTGGGTCGAACTCGTCGAAGGGTATGGCCCTGTCGCCTATCCTTCCAGAGCCTTTAAGCACGATGTAGCTTATTATCGTGCCGGGGCGGACTTTTATCCCCCTCGCAGCGAGGCGCTTGGCTATCGCTACGTGCGGGCCGGTTGCCTTGTAGTCCTTCAGCTCGCGCGTTATCTGCTCGTGGATGACGAGCTTCTCCGAGGGCACCTCGTACTTGCTCAGCTTTTCGGTTACTTCTTTAACTATCTTAACTGCCCCCTCAACGTTACCGTTCCTAAGGAGTGTCTCAAGAACCCTCGCCTGGGTCTCCTTGGCTATCTCGCTCCAGTCACGCCTCACTATCTCGAGGCCCCTCGTTATTATCTTGCCATCGTCATCGATGAGCGCGTATTTCTTCTTGGTGACGAAGAAGCCCCTCTTATAGAAGCCCTCGTACTCAAGCTCCAGGAGGCCGGGCAGCTTGGCGTTTATGTACTTGAGGAACTCCTTGGCTTTTTTCTTGACGGTTTCGGCATCTTTTCCTGGAATCGTGGCAAAAAGGCCGTCCGTGTCAGCGTAGAGCACTTTAAAGCCGAACTTCTCCTCTATCTCCCTTATCGTCATCTCGATGTAGCTCCTACCCCAGGCGGTGATGCTCTCGGCGCACTCCTTGCAGTACCAGCGGGCCCTTGCGTAGCCGTAGTAGCCGTAATAGCTGTTCGCCAGAATCTTAATTGCCTTCTGCCTGTAATCGAGCATTCTCCTCTCCACAGGATCAACTGAAGCCTTCATGCGCCTCTTTATGGCCTGCCTCTCCTCGAGAAGAGCTCCGAGAAGACTCGGTATGAAGCCTGGGAAATCCTTGCAGAACCTGTGTCCAACCTCAGGGGCAGTGTCGTACTCCTTACAGCCCTCCTTGTTGAGGGTGTCGGGTGAAACGTTGTGGGTGATGATGATGGAGGGGTACAGAGAGCGGAAGTCGAGGTAGACTATGTTCTCCCACAGCCCCCTCTCTGGCTCCTTGACGTAGCCGCCAGCGTAGCTGTTCCTTCTTCTAATGAGCTCCCTCTCATCGGGCTTGTTTGGAGCCAGCTCGTTCCTCTCGTAGGCCGCCCTCAGCAGGAACCATTCAACCAGGTTGCCCGTGCTTGAACGCGACACATCCCAGAGGCTCTGGCCTATCAGCCTCGAAAGCTGGGCCTCCATCGGGAAGAACTCCCTTCCGAGCTCATAGGTTGCCTTTGCATCTTCCATAGAGTAGCGCGCAACACGCTCGAGCCCCTCGTCGCTCTCCCAGGCCAGGGTTATCTCCTCCGCGTATACCTTCTCCTTGGGTTTGCCAAAGACCGCCTCATAAACAACCTCAAGGGTGTAGGTCGGCAGGTTGATGGTGCGCCTTATGACAGGATAGAGGTCAAAGTGAATCCTCCCCTTAACCTCCACGGCGAAGCGGTCGCCCATGCGGTGTATCTTCGGCTCGCTTCCGTCCCGCCCGAGGGTGAAGCTTATCCCAAGCTTCTCGCAGCGTTTTTTCAGGTAAGCAAAGTCAAAGTTGTCGCCGTTGTAGGTAATGAGAACATCAGGATCCTTCTCCTTAACAACCCTCAAAAAGCGCTTTATCATCTCCTTCTCGGTTGAGACGACATCAACGTAGGGCAGGTCGATCTTTTTCCAGGTTATAACCCTCGCCTCGTTCTCATCCGCGTAGCTTATCATGAGTATGGGCCCGCTCCCGAACTCGTCGCCCTCGTGGTAGAGCGTCTCGATGTCAAAGGCGAGCATCTTCAGTTCTTCATCGCCCTCCATGGGGACGAGGCCCTTGTCTATGAGGTAGCGCTTGGCGAAGGGGATGTCATACTCATAGATGTCCACCACAGCGGGATGCTTCCTTATCTCATCCCTTATGGCCGGGACATCCTGCGGGTGCTCGAAGTAGAGCTTCCAGACCTCAACAGGTCGACCGAGGAACTTCTTCTTCACCTTCTTGGCACGCTTGACCTTGACAACCTTTCCGTGGCGCTCCGCGGTTATCTTCTTGACCTCCTCGATGGCAGAATCGTCCTTGAGGAGCACATAGATGTAAGGCTCGAAGTCTCTGTCGTACTCGATTTTAAACTCTCCCTTCTCTTTCTTGAAGATTCTGATGACAGGCTTTCCGTCCTCTGTGATGTAGTCGACGTCAAGGATCATAACCAACACCTGAAGGATAATCCACTCCAAAGCTAATAAACTTCACCGAACCAGACAACTTTTTAAACTTCCCTGCGAAGGCCCGAGCATGGAGCTGTTTTACAGGGTGAGCTTTCAGGAAGTGGTGGCCGACGCCCTCATGCTCGTTGAGGAGCGCGAGCTGTCCTCAAAGCACGCCCTTGAGAGGGTCTTTAAGAAGGTCGCCGGTAAAGACCGCGAGAAGGCGCGCGGCTTAGCTCACGCATACGTCTTTGAAATCGAGAAGTGGAGGGCCAAAATTGACTTCATAATCAATTCCGTGCTCAAAGGTTCAAAGATCGAAGACCTCGACCCCTATCTGGCTAATCTCCTCCGCATAGGCACTTTTGAAATCCACTTCAGAAAGGTTCCCCCGGCAATAGCCACCGACTCTATAATCCGCGTCGTCAAGGAGCGCTTTGATTTTTCCCGCGCCAAGTTCGTTAACGCGCTGATGCACGAGATAGAGAAGTTCGACGTCGAGAGGGCCCTAAAGAGGCTCAAAGAGAGAGATAGAATCGAGTGGCTCTCCGTCCGCTTCTCGCACCCTAGGTGGTATGTGGAGTACGCAGTCGAGCTCTTCGGCTACGAGGAGGCCGTTCGCCTGCTCCTCAGCAACAACAAGGCGCAGCGTTATTACGTCAGAGCTAACACTCTCAAGACTGACGTTGATTCCCTGAGGGATTATCTCGAAGAGAACGGCGTGAGAACTGCCTTAACGCCCCTTCCCGACGTGCTCAAGATTCTTGAGTATAAAACGCCTGTCACAAGGCTCAACTGGTACAAAGAGGGTAAGTTCGTAATTCAGGATTTGGCGAGTGCCTACGTCGCCCACGTTTTAGCTCCCGAGCCGGGGGAGAGGGTTCTCGACCTGGCGGCGGCACCGGGGAGCAAGACCTTCCACGCAGCGGCGCTGATGGAGAACAAAGGGGAGATTGTAGCGGTTGACTACTCCTACGACAGGCTCATGCGCATGAAGGAGAAGATGAAATTGCTCGGAATCAAAAACGTTAAGCTCGTCCACGCGGACGGCCAGAGCTTTAGGGATAAGGAGAAGTTTGATAAAATAATCCTCGACGCCCCCTGTTCAAGCTCGGGAACCTACAGGCAGTTCCCGGAAGTCAAGTGGCGCTTCGACGAGAAGAAGATAAAGCGCATCATAAACGTCCAGAGGAACATGCTGAGGAACGCCTATGAGAACCTGAGAGACGGCGGCGAGATGACGTATTCGACGTGCTCTATAAGGGTTGACGAGGACGAGGAAAATGTTCTCTTCGCGATAAACCGGGTCGGGCTTGAGCTTATCGACTATCCCTTCAGCTGGGGCGATAGGGGCTTCCTTGAGATAGGGGAGAAAGTCTTCAGAGCGTGGACGCACAGGCACGACTGCAACAGCTTCTTCATTGCAAAATTAAGAAGAGAACAGGGCTAAGAGCCCTGGATGGACTTTATAGCCTCCTGGAGCATGTGGACGGCGTCTCTTTCCACTAGGTAGGCCTTTCTTACCAGATGCATCTTCGGGAACGTGGGTATCCATCCCCAAGCGCGGAGCTTGATGTCGTTGAGGTTGTCAGTGTGCCAAGCGTCCAGCATCATCTGGGTCGCGTTCTGGTGCATCTCCATAGCTAATGCGAGCGTTTCATTGTCAACGCCTAAGGCAGTTGCGTTGGCGTAGACCTCATCGAACTCGTCGTGGAAGTTGAGGAAGTACATCGTCCAGATCCGCATTATGGCCATCATCCTGGTGTATATGAAAGTGACGGGAACATCGAACTTTAAGTCGTCTATGAGCACTGCGGTGTCTACTATATCATCATCTGCATCGCCCACCTCAAGGACAAGGGTTATCTGCTCACCCTGATACTGGGAGACGTCCACACTGGCGGTGTAGATTGGACTCATGTCCTCTAAGACAACACCGTCCTCACCGTTGATGGGGGTGAGATAGGGATCAATGGCAGTGATGTAGGGTATAGTGCCGTTGGGAAGGGTGGCGGCGATTTTCTTTGTCCCATCGGGAAAGACAACGTAGGCGTAGAAGAAGTCGTTGTAATCTGGGTAATCGTCCGTGACCATCCTCCACTTGAACGAGAGGACCTTTGCACCATATGGGACTCTCAGGGTTATCGTCAGTTTTGCGACGTCATAGATATCCTGACCCGTAGCAGGCTGTCCCCCCGCTATGGAAACTCCCCCAACGCTCTCAACATCGTAGGTTTCATTCCCTGTTACCACGTACCTTGCATCTCCCGAGCTGAGTATCACATACGAGTCACCCTCAATCGGAAAGCCGAGGATCGGCTTTTTGGCTATGAGAATCTGCTCCTCCACCCCAGTAAACTGGGCACTGATGAGCGAACCGTGGAATTCAGAATTCAGGATAGCGATGGCCTCATCCGCAGCATCCCGGGTGATAACACTCCCATAAGTGGCCGCAACAGAGCCTAGAGAAATAAGGCTCCCAACAATCAAAAGGATTGTAAAAAATATGGTCATTTTTCTTGGTCTAGACATAAGCTCACCCATATTGATATTTGAAATACAATTATTTAAATATTGTCAACAGTCACGATGAAGAACTTAAAATAGAGACCTAAACATAGAGAAATCCAACTTACAGTGGCTTCCTCCTCACGGGCCCCCTCGGGTACTCCTCCTCGAATATCTCTGCTGTGAAGCGGTAGACTTTGGTGTCCTCGTCGAGCCAGCAGTCGGGGGGCAATCCAGCCTTCCAGCAGGTCTGAGCTAAAAACTCCTCCTCATCCCAGCCCCACTCTACAGGCACCTGCGGAAGGAGAAGGCCTGAATGTATCCCCTTCTCGATTATCAGGCCGTCCTGGCCCACCTTTATCTCCCTCGGCCTCTCCTCTGGCGGGCCTTCTATGGGCTCGGGCGGAGTTAGGACGCTGACCTCCACTGTAAGCTCATCAAGTTCTTCCGGCCCGACTGGCGGAAAGCGTGGGTCATCGACGGCAGCGTAGATGGCCGCTTTTATCGTCGCCTCCACTAGGGGATAAATCGGCAATGGAAAGCCTATGCATCCCCTCAGCGCCGCCTGCAGCGGGACGTTGTGGCGGTTGAGGGTAACAAAGACTCCCATTTTCTCCCAGAGCTCTTCTGGAGTGTCTTCAGGAGGCTTTATAGTCTTCCCGTGCCTCACGTACTCCTCAATGGCCCTCCTCGCGAGCCTGACCAGAAACTCTCCCCACTCATCCTTTATTTTGTACATCATCCCACCCCTGTAGAACGTAGGCATTAGAGGTTATTTAGCTTTCCCGCAAAGTTTAAAAAATTGCCGAATTAAACTTAGCCAGGTGTCGAAGATGGTCATCGTGGAATTCGTGATAGTACCCCTTGGTGAGAAGAGCCTGAGCAGATACGTGGCCGCGGTGGTAAAGCTTTTAGATAAGAAAGGTGTTAAGTATCAACTGACACCGATGGCAACTATCATCGAAGTTCCGACCGTGAAGGAGGCTTTCGATATAATCGGAGAAGCCCACGAGCTCATGTTCAAGCTCGGGGCAGATAGGGTTTCAACAATGGTGAGAATCGATGACAGAAGGGATAAGCATGTTCACATGGAGGATAAGGTGAAATCAGTCCTCGAGAAGGCAAGGGGTGGTTGATATTAGGGCTCTGATTTTGGCGATAGATAGGGATGACGATTTTGGACAGAAGGCCGGTGTAGAGGGCCCGGTCATCGGGAGAGACGCCTGCATAGATGCGGCCTTAAAGCTCAGCCTGGCCGATCCAGAGGACAGTGACGCCAACGTTGTCTACGCCGCTGTCAAGCTCTATGACGAGCTCAATGGGGGTGACGAGTTCGAGGAAGTTGAGGTCGCGCTTATAACCGGCCACCCCAAAGTCGGCGTTAAGAGCGACCTGGAGCTGAGCAGACAGCTGGACGAGGTTCTCGAAAGGTTCCAGGCCGATGGAGTCATAACGGTAACTGATGGTGCCGAAGACGAGCAGATCTTCCCTATTATAACCTCAAAGGTACCCATAATAAGCTCCCACAGGGTCGTCATCAAGCAGAGCGAGGGAATCGAGACGACCTACTACATCATATACAGATATTTGAGGGAGATACTTAGCGACCCCGAGGTGGCCAAGGTAGTCCTCGGGATACCCGGAATGATACTTCTCCTGTACGGCATCTCCAGACTCATCTCGGTTTGGTATCCCGAGAGCATCAAGATAGTCTCCGCAACGGTCACCGGGACGATCCTCCTTTTCATTGGAGGATACTTCTTCACAAAGGGCTTTAGGCTCAACGTCAGGGAAACTCTAGCGAGGCAGTTTATATTCGTGATCTCGGTAATCGCGGGCCTGCTTATTATAAGCGGCGGGGCCATAAACGCTTATCTAAGCCTGGAGGAGTACTCAAAGGAGCTGATAGGGGGCTGGCCAGGCACATCGCTACTGGCAACTCTCATTTACCTAAACGCCCTCAACTCCTCGCTTATCCTCGGAGTCTCAGTCATGATAATGGGCCGCGTTATCCAGGCTTACTTGAGGAGGGACTACCACATCTGGTACTACATCTCAACACTACTCATAATGCCGGCCTTGTGGGTCACCATTGACCTGACGACGAGGTACGCGATGGCGATACTGACGATATCCGACATAGAGGTCTTCACGAAGCTCATATTGGCCGTCATTGACGTTGGGATTGCCGTTCTCGTTGGAATCTACCTTAGGGGAAAAGTAAGGGGATGGGAGAGAGTTGAAGCTGGAGCAGGCACTTAGGGAATATGAAAAACGTAGAAAGAAGGCAGAGAGAGAAGTCGAGAAAGTCGAAAAAAAGTACAATACGCGCTTGGAAAAGAAGGTCAGGGAGATTCTAAAGAGAATAGATGCCCTCGAAAGAAAAGAGGTGCCCAAGGACGTCGATGACAGGATTAAGAAAATCGTCACGGCGGAGAAAAAGAACTATGTTATCTCCCTCAGGCGTGCCCTCGAGAGCCTTGAGACAATGGACGACCTCGGAAAGAGGCTTCCGGATCTGGCGAAGCTCCACGTGGGGCACGGAAAGTACCTCCTTCTGATATTCGAGAAGGACGTTTACGCCATCAACCGCCTCCTCAAGGAGCTGAACGAGGACTACGTGAGGTATTACGAAGAGGTGTCAAAAAAGAGCCTCGGGGAGCTGAACATAGAGGAGCTTATCGAGAACGAGAGGGAGACGAGAAGGAAGATAGAGCTCGCCGAGAGAGAACGGGACGAGCTCAGAGAAAAAGTTGAAGAGAAAAAGAAGGAGCTTGAAGAATTCCACAGGGAGCATGGTCTTGATGAGCTCGAGAAACACATCAAAGAACTCTCATCGAAAGTCAGAAGTGAGGAGCTGGAGGTAAGATCAAAGGCTTCCAAGCTCCAGAAGCCGATAAAGAGGATGAGGCTCCACGAGGAGATAGCTTCCAATTTCGTGGGGGACAGCTCCTACGCCCTGAAAAAGCCAGACGAGTTCATCTCACTTCTCCAGAGGATTTACCCGCGATTGGAGGGTAAACACAAGAAAACCGCTCAGTGGCTGATTGAGAACCTCAAGGGGAGGGCTGAGGCAATAGCAGAGGAAAGACGTCTCCTCAGAGAGCTGGAGGAAAAGAAGGACGAAATACTCGATCAGGCCAGCTCGAAGGAAAAGGAAATCTGGGAGCTCGAGAGGTTAATTGAGGAAAAGGAGTCGGAGATAAGAAAGCTAAAGCGTCAGCTAGAGCACCTCGAGAAGGAGCTGGAGAAGAGCATTAAGCGGCTCGAGGAGATACTAGGCGAAAAAATCGAACGGTAGGCTTATAAGTTAGGTTCCCCTAATTCTCTTTGGGTGGTGAGAATGTTCAGGGTGAACAAGTTGCGCTTCGGAACAGCCGGAATACCGCTCTCCACTCCAAAGCGCTCAACGATAGACGGCATAATCCATGTGAGAAACCTTGGTTTAGACGCTATGGAGCTCGAATTCGTCCGCGGGATCAATCTCAAGCCCGAGCTGGCGAAGAAGATAAAGTACGTCGCCAAGAAGCACGACGTCCTTCTGACGGCCCACGCGCCTTACTACATCAACCTCAACGCGAGCGAGAAGGCCAAGATCGAGGCAAGCAAAAGGAGGATAATCCAGAGTGCAGAGAGGCTCTACGATGCTGGCGGCTGGAGCGTTGTTTTTCACGCTGGCTACTACCTCAAGCAACACCCCGAAAGGGTCTACGAGCGCATTAAAAACGAGCTGAAAGACGTAGAGCGCGAGCTGATGGACAAAGGAGTTAGAGTCTGGCTCAGGCCAGAGCTTACAGGAAAGCCCACCCAGTTCGGAGATTTGAAGGAGATAGTCAAGTTGAGCGAGGAGCTCGAGACGGTTCTCCCGACGATAGACTTCGCCCACGCCCACGCGAGGAACGCAGGAAAGTGCAACTCAATAGATGAGTGGCACGAGATGCTGAGCTTCATCGAGGACCGCTTAGGCAGGGAAGCCCTCGACAACATGCACATCCACATGAGCGGTATAACCTACACGGAGAGGGGCGAGAGGCACCACCTCCCGCTCCAGAAGAGCGACATGAAGTGGGAGGATTTGCTCAGAGTTCTAAAGGAGTTCCGCGTCAAGGGCGTCGTGATAAGCGAGAGTCCGAATATCGAAGAGGATGCAATCCTTATGAAGAAAAAGTACGAGGAAATCAAGATTTAGCCCTTTCAAGCCTTCCGTATCTCTCCATTATCTCAAGGACCTCTTCCTTTGGCAGTGCGTACCTCACGTGGCCGTTTCTCCCCGCCGTCGTTTTCGCCTGAAGGAGGGAGTTGATTATCGCTTCCTCGGTTGCCTCCGCCGCCCCAACGAAGAGCCGGCTCAAAGCGTCGTCCGGAAGGAAGCCTATCGCATGAGTCTCCTTTCCGCGCGGAACCGTCTGTGCCGTCGAGAATGCCAGAACGATATCACCACTGCCGTTGTATGCGTAGCCGCCGGTTCTGGCGAGACCGACCACTGCCCTCCTGGCGAGTCTTCCAAGCTGCCTCGACGTTAGCGGAGCATCTGTCGCGATAACCATCGATATGCTCCCGCCGAGCGAGAGGCCCCTTCCAGGGTAATCTCTCAGCTCAAGCCCAACGGGAACGCCAGCGATGGTTAAGTCCTCTCTCTTGCCGAAATTGCTGAGAACCAGGGCAGCAACGGTGTATTCCTCGTTCCCTATCTCAACGACCCTCGATGACGAGCCTATTCCGCCCTTGAACTCGAAGGCGCTCATTCCAGTGCCCGCTCCGACGGAACCTTCCTCGAAGTCTAGGGATGCCCTCTTTACCGCCTCGAAGACATGCTCCTTCCTCACGGCGCGCCTCTTGATGTCGTTTAGGTAGCCATCGTTGCACTCCATAACGACTGGATTAACCGAGATGGCCTTGGGATTCTCCTCGGCCCAGAGGTCTATGAGAGCATCAGCCACAGTGTAAACGCTCAGCGTATTGGTCAGGGCTATCGGTGTCTCGATGTAGCCCAGCTCGTCCACCTGGATGAAGCCTATGGGCTTCGAGTAGCCGTTCATGACGAAGGTCGCCGCGAAGAGCTTCTCCTCGTAGGGGTTCTTCACAGGCGGCAGGAGCACGGTAACGCCCGTCCTGATGTCCTCCCCCTCGATTATTGTGACGTGACCGACCCTAACGCCCAAATCGGCAATGGAGTTCCTCTTCCCGTGAGCGTAGGAGCCAATCTTTATCCCCAGCTCGGGAGCCTTCATGGTACCACCCCGTAAAGATTCTCGTGAGGAGTTTAACAACTTTGTCCAATCAAAGCTTATAAACGGCCAAAACCGAGTTGTGAGCATGAGGCTCTCGAAGCTCGCAGTGCTGATTCCTATAGCCTTCCTCGTGTTCTTCTTCTACGTTCCCCTAATCAGCATAATAAAGACGGGCCTGTGGGACAACGGCCCGACGCTCAAATATATAGCCTCCGTTCTTTCGAACGCATACCACAGACGGGTCATACTCTTCACGATAGCTCAGGCCGTTGCCTCCACGCTCCTCACCCTCATCCTCGGCCTCCCTGGGGCGTACATCTTCGCCAAATATGACTTCCCCGGAAAGGGCCTGCTGAAGGCCGTCTTAACGGTTCCCTTCGTCATGCCGAGCGTCATGGTGGCCCTGGGTTACATCCTCCTCTTCGGAAAGAGCGGCTTCATAACCCAACTCATAGGCAGGGACTTGGGAATCCTTTACTCGTGGAAGGCCATACTTCTCGCCCACGCCTTCTACAACTTCCCCATAGTTATCAGGATGGTCTCATCACTGTGGCAGCGCGTTAATCCCCACTACGAAGAGATGGCCATGGCCCTCGGGGCCAAAGGCTGGAGGCTCTTCTGGAGGGTCACCCTTCCGCTGATTTCCCCCGCTATCTTTGCCTCTGCCATGCTCACATTCGTTTTCTGCTTCCTGAGCTTCTCCATACCCCTCATCCTCGGTGGCTACCAGTACGCCACCATAGAGGTGGACATCTTCACGTCAATAATGGTGCTCCTCGACTTCAAGACCGGGTCGGCACTGGCCATAATCCAGATAGCCCTCAGCATGCTCTTCATGTACTTCTACCTGAAAAGCCTCGACGCCTACGCGAAGCGCGAGGAGCAAAGGATTCTCCAGAAGCCGAGAAAGTTCACGAAAAAGGACATCCTCAGCGTTAAGGGCCTTCTCATCGGGCTCTACTCCATCCTCGTCCTGCTCCTGATCATCGCCCCCCTAATAGCTGTTATCTACGACTCGCTCCAGTTCAATGGCGAGTGGAGCCTGGAGTGGTACAGGAGAATATTCTCGGCGGAGTTCAACCCGATGTTCGGTGCAACGACTCTCGATGCCATAAGGAACTCCCTCCTCTTCGGCTTTTCCACGGTGGCGCTGTCGGTTGTCATCGCCCTTCCTATCGCATACGCCCTCCACCGCTGGAACTTCCGCGGGAAGAGACTCTTCGACGTCCTCGTGATGCTTCCGCTGGCGAGCTCTGCAATAACCCTCGGACTGGGATACATCAGGGTCTTCCACAATACTGAGCTGTACTACACAGCATACCTCATCATAGCGGCGCACACCGTCATAGCTTACCCCTTTGTTCTCCGCGCCGTTTCGACGTCCCTCAAGAAGATAAGGCCCAACCTCTGGGAGGCCGCGATGAGCCTCGGGGCCAAGGAGTGGAAGGCTTTCCTGAAGGTGGAGCTGCCCCTCGCCCTTGGCGGGATAATCGTTGGCTCGATATTTGCATTCGCAATAAGCATAGCCGAGCTTGGAGCGACCTACATGCTGGCGGCACCGGAATACACCACTATGACGGTGGCAATATACCGCTTCCTTGGAGCGAGGCAGTTCGGCTCGGCTTCCGCCCTGTCGGTTCTCCTGATGGCCATCTCGACAGCGAGCTTCATAGTGATAGAGAGGGTAGGTGAGGAAATATGGTGAGAGTTGAACTGAAGAATATCATCAAAGCTTGGGAAAACTTCAGGCTGGAGATTGGTTACCTCGAGGCAAAGGATGGGGAGTTTCTCACGCTCCTGGGGCCGAGCGGCTGTGGAAAGACGACCACGTTGAGGATGATAGCGGGCTTCGAAAAGCCGGATAAGGGAGAGATACTCTTCGATGGGAATGTCGTGAACGAGCTGCCGCCTTACGAGAGGAACATAGGCATAGTCTTCCAGGATTACGCGCTGTTTCCCCACCTGACGGTCTTCGATAACATCGCTTTTGGCTTGGAGATGAAGAGACTTCCAAGGAATGAAATCGAGAGGAAGGTTAGGTGGGCCCTTGAGCTTGTAGGCTTGGAAGGACTCGAAAACCGCTATCCGGAGCAGCTAAGCGGCGGTCAGCAGCAGCGCGTGGCTTTGGCAAGGGCGCTGGTCATAGAGCCAGAGGTTCTCCTCCTCGATGAACCACTCAGCAACCTCGACGCAAAGATAAGGGAACGCCTGAGGGGGGAGATCAAGAGAATCCAGCGTGAGCTTGGGATAACGACCATCTACGTCACCCACGACCAGGAGGAGGCAATGGCGATAAGCGACCGGATAGCCGTCATGAACGTCGGCCACGTGGAGCAGGTTGGAAAGCCGCTGGAGCTTTACTACAGGCCCAAGACCGAGTTCGTGGCGCGCTTTCTGGGGCTGAGCAACATCCTTGAGCTGAAGGCCAAGGACGGGAAGGCCTGCATCGATGGCTTCTGCTTCGATGTTGGAAGAGATGGAAAGGTCCGGGTCTTTTTCAGGCCGGAGAGCGTTTACGTGAAGCCCGGGGAGATGGCGGAGGTAGTGGACTACGAACTCCTTCCAGGGAGGATAAGGCTCAGGCTTAAAATCGGAGACGAGCTTATCTTGGCCGAGCGCTTCCTTGACGAGCTTCCATTCTCGGTGGAAGACCTGCCAGAAAGGGTCGATTTGGAGGTTCGCTCGTTTTCTATTCTCGAATGAACCCTCTTTTTGGTATCCTTCTAGAGTCCCCCAGAGTAAAAAGCTGCACTTCTTATTTACAAATTTTTGTCAAAAAAAGCTTTAAAAAACTAAATTATTAGCAAAAATCAGCTAATCAAGGGGGTGCGCTCATGGGATGGTTCGAGAGGTACTTTGAGTTTGATAAGTACGGCACAGACATGAGGACTGAGATATTGGCGGGCGTTACGACCTTCATGACCATGGCCTACATCCTCTTCGTTAATCCAGCGATCCTCAGCGATGCCATGGGTAAGGAGGCCTTCGACTCCCTCGTCGCCGTCACGGCTTTAGCTGCTGGCTTTGCGACGATTCTCATGGGCCTCTACGCCAAGAAGCCTTTCGCCTTGGCCCCAGGAATGGGCCTCAACGCTTACTTCGCCTACAGCGTTGTTTTGGGCATGGGCTACGACTGGAAGGTGGCTTTAGCTGCCGTCTTCGTCGAGGGCATAATCTTCATCATCCTGAGCGTCACGAAAGTTAGGAGCGCGATCATCCACGCCATCCCACTCAGCCAGAAGTACGCCGTTGGTGCTGGAATAGGCCTCTTCCTTACGCTCATAGGCCTCAACGACGTCGGACTTCTCACAGCTTTCGTCCAGGATGGGGTGCTCAAATTCACAGGCCTGAACGCCACCGCACTGGCGAGCAAGCAGATCCTGCTGTTCTTCTTCGGCCTATTCCTCACCGCGGTTCTTATTGCTCGCCGCATCAAGGGCGCTCTGCTCATCTCCATCATAACCACCAGCATCCTCGGCTGGATTACTGGAGCCGCGCCGTGGCCGGACCAGATTTTCTCAACCCCGGACATAAGCTACACCTTCATGAAGATGGACCTCCAGGGACTGCTCAACGTTGGTGCCCTCGGCGTGATCTTTGCCTTCTTCATGGTGGACTTCTTTGATACCCTCGGAACGGTGACTGGCCTGAGCGCCAAAGCTGGCTTCATAACCAGAGACGGAAAGATACCCGATGCAGAAAAGATACTTCTCACCGATGCCGTCGGCACAACTGTTGGTGCGGTCCTCGGAACCTCAACTGTTACAACCTACATCGAGAGTGCAGCGGGAATAGAAGAAGGCGGCAGAACTGGAATGACTGCCCTGGTTACGGGCTTCCTGTTCTTAGCCATAGGCCTCTTCATTGCCCCGCTGGCCCAGGCCATTCCAGCCTTCGCCACCGCTCCAGCGCTGGTCATAGTGGGTTACTACATGCTCAGCGCCATAAAGGAGGTTGACTTCAGCGACCCAACAGAGGCAATCCCAGCGTTCCTCGTGCTCATAACTATACCCTACACCTACTCAATAGCGGACGGCATAGGAATGGGCTTCATAAGCTACACACTGCTCAAGGTCTTCAGCGGCCGCTGGAAGGAGATCCACCCGCTTATGTACGTCCTCGCCCTGGTGTTCATAGCCTACTTCGCATACCTCGGTGGGGTCATCTAATCCCCACACAATATTTTTTGAAAAGTACGCAGAAGAATCACTCAAGAGCCTCATTCTCTGCCAGCTTTTCTTTAATGAACTGCTTGAGCACGTACGGGCACTGCTCCTGTATGAACTGGGCGAACTCCCTTATCCTCTGCACGGTTATCTCGCTCACATAGTGCTCGAACTGGCAGGCGTCGTGCTCCGCTATCTCAGGGGGTATGCCGAGGATGTCTATGAAGAACTTGGTCAGGAGGAGATGCTTTGAATAGGTCTGTTCGGCAACTTCTTTGCCCTTCTCGGTCAGAAGAATCCTGTCGTACTTCTCATATTCGACCAGACCCTTCTCGCTGAGCTTTTTGAGGGCATCGACGACGCTTGGGGGCTTGACCCTCATCATTTTAGCGATGTCCTTGACGCGTATAACACCCTTGTTCTTGTGGAGGATGTACATGGTCTCGAGGTATTCCTCTTCCCTCTTGCTTATCTCCAACGTCCTCACCGCGTTAGGTTGCCCAAAAATGTTTAAGTAGTTTTCGCTCCTCACAAACTTCGCAAAGGCAAAGTTTGGCCAAAATTAGTCAACTGTTATAAAGTTGGTCTTTAACGTCGCATTCCTAGTTAAGCTACAGGTTTATTTTGGGGTCCTCATTGAAAGGACTATTGAAAGAGTTCCTCCAAAACTGACGCCCTACGGGCGTCATCTTAACTCCGAACCAGCAGGGGATGAACAGTCAAACAAGGAACCCACAAAAACATAACCAACAATTAATGAACGCTCTCTCAAAACTCAGTCATATAAAGCATTCAAAAACTTTCTGCTATCCGTCAAGGGCGCCTGAACGAAGTGAAAGCGGCGCTTTTGTCAGAAAGGGCTGATGGCGGGCCGGACGGGATTCGAACCCGCGGCCACGGGGTTAAAAGCCCCGCGCTCTAACCAGGCTGAGCTACCGGCCCATCCCGATGGGATAACAGGGGGACATCTTAAAAACTTTACCCCGGCGAGCTTAGGTTTCAAACCCAGTACCGACTGCCACAGAATTTGATGCTTAGAAACTTGGGATGGCGCCCGGGTCGGGATTTGAACCCGAGTCACGGGAGTGACAGTCCCGTATGATGGGCCTGGCTACACCACCCGGGCATGTGAATAGTGGCCGGCGGCGTCCCCGGTTTCCCGCCCCCTCTCGGAGGGCAGTACACCCGGGATCGCTGGCGGGCTTAACTTCCGGGGTCGAAAC
>NZ_SNUQ01000008.1 GCF_012027555.1 Thermococcus sp. CX2
ACCACGACCACCACTCCGAGCGGAACCAGCACCACCACCTACGTCGTCGTCGGCCTTGTGATAATCATCATCGCCGGCGCGGCCTGGTACTTCACCAAGAAGAAGTGATTTCGTTCTTTCCCTTCTTTTTTGGAATTTTACCTTGATGTGCTTCGCCCTTCTCAACCCTACGCTTCTATGAAATGTGTACATTTAAGCAGTAAGATATATAAGGTCAGTTTTACAATGCTGAAAAAGATACATTAAACACGAGCAATCTACTTGGGGGTGAAAAGATGGGGTATCTCAAGTACCTTGCGTTTAGAATCGTGAACGCCATTATTGTTCTGTTGATAGTGACTTTTATTATTTCGGCACTCTTCGTTAAAGTCGCAGAGGAGAGCAATAAATCAAAGATGTATGAGGAGCTGATGCTGTGGGAAAGATCCGAGGGTGCCAAAATCAAGCAGAGTCAGGGACTTGAAGCTTTTGAACAGGCCAAGGCTGCCAAACAGGCATCCCTCGAGGACAAGTATGAGCTGAACGTCCCCTACTGGCAGAAGGTTTACAATAAGGCGATACGTACGTTAAAGCTTGATTTCGGAACGACGAGCATGCCTATCTTCGGTACCAACAACGTTTCGGACATCATTAAAGTCGCGGTTCCGAGGAGCATACTCCTCTTCACGACTGCTACGATAATCGTTATTATCCTGGGTATTTTCCTTGGTGTTAGGGCCGCCAGACACGCCGGAAGCGTATTTGACAGGGCGTTGTCCATCTTTGCGCTGGTCACTTACAGTCTGCCGATGTGGTGGACGGGAATGATGTTCCTGCTCATCTTCGCCTACAAGCTCGGCTGGTTCCCGTTGAGCTCGATGTTTGACCCACAGCTCACCGGCTGGGCCCACATTAAGGACGTCATCTGGAGGCTTGCCCTTCCGGTTTTCACCTACGTCTTCGTCATCTTCGGTGGCTGGGCTTGGACTACGAGGAACATTATGATAGGTACCCTCCAGGAGGACTTTATCATGGCGGCCAGGGCAAAGGGTATCCCCGAGCACAAGATAATCTACGGCCACGCCCTCCGCGCCGCCGCTCCGCCGATAGTCACCATGATCATCTTCGCCCTCCTTGGTTCGCTCGGTGGTGCAATCATCAGTGAGCTCGTCTTCAACTACCCAGGAATGGGCAGGCTCTACTGGGTCGCCCTCCAGCAGAACGAGACCAGCCTTCTCATAGGACTCACGTACTTCTTCACGGTGCTCTACCTTGCCAGCGTCGTCCTCGCGGACATGATATACGGATTCCTCGACCCGCGTGTCAAGGTCGGTGCCTCTGCCAGGATGTGAGGTGATTCACGATGAGATGGGTTGACATCAAAGAGGGGTTTAAAGAGTTCCTTGATGAATTCAAGAAGGAGAAGACCGGCATAGCCGGTGTGATTCTCCTTATCATCCTTGTGCTCGTTGCACTAACCGCACCGTACACTACCATTCCAAACCTCCCCGAAAAGTGGAGGAACTCCCAGTACTGGGAGGACAACCCGAAGAACGTTCCACCGACCTGGTACAACATGTTTACCTCCCAGAAGCTCGTTCCGCAGGAGGTTTACTATAAGGACGAACTGAAGATAACCCAACTTAACAAGAACACCACTATAATCGAGGTTGACTACGTCCTACCCGAGAACTACTACTTTGGACCGCAGGGCATCATAGTCAAGAATATTAACGTGACGCTGAATTCCCCGTATGAGGTTCCGACTATAAGTGTGTACTTCGAGAGGCCAGATGGTAAGACCGTTCCACTCCTTGTCAATAAGCAGCTCAGCTCTTCACTGACCGTTGCTGTAGGTAGGGACAGCACCATATCCTCCAACATATACATCTGGCTTGTCAATGTAACCGAGGGTAGAGAAATAACTATGTTTGAGGTTCCACTTGAGACCATCCTCATCAGCGACATGGTCGCCCCATTGTTCGCCAAGGTCGAGCCAGGAATGAACGTGGACGACATCATTGAGAACCCGCAGCCACTCCCTGGAACCTACAAGCTCATACTCAAGATTGACAACCCTGCCCCGGACGAGAACAAGGTCATATACGATGACATAAAGGTCACCTTCCTTGGAAGGACCTATGGAACCATGGGTACCGATTACCTCGGCAGGGATATCTGGGCTGGTCTCATCTGGGGTAGCAGGGTCTCGCTCACAATCGGTATCCTCGTCTCCGTGCTGAGCACGATCATCGGTCTCGTCTACGGAGTTACCAGTGCCTACCTCGGCGGAAACGCCGACGAGTTCATGATGCGTATCAACGAAATATTCGCCTCCATTCCGAGCCTGCCGATACTTATCCTCATAGGTGCCACCGCCGGACACATTACCCTGTGGTTCATAGTGGTGCTGTTGGTCATCTTCGGATGGATGGGAATCGCGAGGATTGCTAGGAGTATGGCACTCCAGATCAAGGAACAGACCTACATTGAGGCAGCGAAGGCCCTTGGTGCCGGCAACGGCAGGATAATCTTCAAGCACATCCTTCCACAGCTGCTCCCGTACGCCTTCGCCGTCATAGCCCTCAGCGTTCCCGGTGCGGTTATCGCTGAGGCATCGCTGAGCTTCCTCGGTATAGGTGATCCGACGGCCGTTACTTGGGGTCAGATACTCAACGCTGCACAGGCACAGGCAGCAACTACCAAGGGATACTGGTGGTGGGTCATTCCGCCTGGACTTGGAATTGCCGTCGTTGGTCTCACCTTCGTGCTTATAGGTACGGCCCTCGATAAGATACTCAACCCGAGGCTCAGGAGGCTGTGAGGTGGTATAAATGGCTAAGAACGTGCTTGAAGTTAAAGATCTCAAGATGTATTACTTCACCAGCAAGGGTGTCGTCAAGGCCGTCGACAACATCACCTTCAACCTCAAGAAGGGTGAAGTGCTGGGACTTGCCGGCGAGAGCGGTTGCGGCAAGTCCTCCCTTGGTTTTACTTTACTTGGAATGCCTACCCCGCCAGGAAAGATCGTTGGTGGCAGCATTAAGATCGATGGCAGAGAGATAGTTGGTCTCCCAGAGGACGTTCTGAGGAAGGAGATACGCTGGCAGAAGATATCCATGATATTCCAGGGTGCAATGAACGCCCTTAACCCAGTTTACACCGTTGGCTATCAGATGATAGAACCCCTCTTGCTCCACAAGGGCATGGACAAGGAGGACGCCCTCGACAGGGCGCAGAAGTACCTCGAACTCGTTGGTCTTCCGCCCGACATCGTCTACCGTTATCCGCACGAGCTTTCAGGTGGTATGAAGCAGCGTGTCATCATCGCAACTGCCCTGCTCCTCGAGCCTGATGTGGTTATCGCCGATGAGCCGACAACCGCTCTGGATGTCGTCGTTCAGGCCCAGATCATCAACCTCATGAAGAAGCTCAAGAAGGAGCTCGGCCTTTCGATGATATTCATCACCCACGACCTCAGCATCCTCGCTGAGATTAGCGACCGCGTTGCGATAATGTACGCCGGTAAGATCATTGAGATAGGCGACAGCGAGAAGATCTACTACGAGCCGGCCCACCCGTACACCCAGAAGCTCCTCGCGGCAATACCGAGGCTCCACGAAGACGTTGAGAAGCTCGAGTTCATCCCTGGACAGCCGCCCAACCTGATCACCCCGCCCAAGGGATGCCGCTTCCACCCGAGGTGCCCGTACGCGATGCAGGTTTGTAAGGAGCAGGAGCCCGAGCTGAAGGAAATTGATAGGGATCACTACGCCGCATGCTGGCTGTTGTGAGGTGTGAGAGATGGCGGAGCCGGTACTAAAAGTTGAAAACCTTAAGAAGTACTTCCCGATCAAGAGGGGACTAGTCAGCGCCCTCAAGGGTGAACCCCAGAAGTACGTTAGGGCCGTTGATGGCATAAGCTTCGAGATTGAGAAGCAGGAGGTCTTTGCCCTCGTCGGTGAGAGCGGTTGTGGTAAGTCCACCACTGGTAAACTCATAGTCAAGCTCCTCGAGCCTACGGATGGTAGAATATATCTCGAGGGTAAGGACGTTACCGACGTCAAAACCAAGGAGGAGGTCCTTGAGTACAGAAGGCGTGTTCAGATAATCTTCCAGGATCCATTCTCCTCCATGAACCCGCGCTTTAGGATATTTGACATCCTCGAGGAGCCGCTCCTCATACACGGCATCGGCGAAACCAAGGCCGAGCGTGAGGAGCTCATCTACAAGGCCCTTGAGATGGTCAAGATAACCCCGCCCGAGGACTACGTCGGAAGGTTCCCGCACATGCTCTCCGGCGGTCAGAGACAGCGTGTCGCTATCGCTAGGGCCCTCATATTGAACCCGACGTTCATAGTTGCCGACGAGCCAGTCTCGATGCTCGACGTTTCCATTAGGGCTGAGATCCTCGAGCTGATGAAGGAGCTCAAGGAGAAGATGGGCGTTACCTACCTCTACATCACCCACGACCTCTCAACGGCCAGATACTTCGCCGACTACATCGCAGTCATGTACCTCGGAAGGATAGTCGAGATGGGTCCTGCAGAGAAAGTCATAGACAACCCGCTTCACCCCTACACGAGGGCACTCCTCGCTGCCGTTCCAGAGCCGAAGCCAGAGAGGAGGAACGTCATCAAGGAGCTGCCTATCAAGGGTGAAGTTCCAAACGCCGCCGAGGTTCCACCGGGATGCAGGTTCCACCCGAGGTGTATCTACGCCCAGAAGGGACTCTGCGATACCAAGCACCCGCAGCTCGTCGAGTATGAGCACAACCACTTTGCGGAGTGCCACCTGGTCGGTAAGTACTGACCTCCTTTCAACTTTTCTTTTAGGTGAGACCCATGGGCACACTGAGGGAAGCACTTGAGTATCCGTTTCTGAAGGTCGGTCTGATAATGCTTGTTCTAGCCCTGGTAATCTCGGCTATGGGGCTTTATGGGGTCGATAAGTCCTACTCATCCAATGGCACCCTTGGCGAGGGTAGGTATCTTCTCGGAGATGAAGACTTTGAAAAGAGCTATGTCTATTATAACCGCACTCTTGTTATCTCTTCATCCAACGCAACCTTCTCTGTAGTCCAGGGGAACGTTACAGAAAAATACACCCTGTTAAACGGAACCGTGGAGATAATACCCACGACTCGGCCTGTGATAGACGTTTTTAATGGGACTATCAACTATACCTACACCGTCAGCGCGAAGGACTACCCTTACGCGATTTATTCCCTCATCGCCTTCGTGCTTATGCTCGTGGGAACGGTTATGGCCTTTATGGGTTACACCCAATTCCTGAGGGACATTAAGGAGGGTAAGAGATGAGGAGTTTGGATTACGATGTTGTGATTGAGAGAATCGTTTCGTTTATCCGAGAGAAGGTCAAGGAAGCCAGTGCCACGGGCGTCGTTATAGGCATAAGCGGCGGCATAGATAGTGCTACCACTGCTTATTTAGCAGTCAAAGCTCTCGGGAAGGAGAAGGTCCTGGGCCTAATAATGCCCTACTACGAGAACGGCGACGTTGAAGACGCAAAACTCGTCTGCAAAAACCTCGGAATCGAGTACAAACTCATAAACATAAAACCCATCGTGGACGAGTTCGAAAAAGCCGTTAGCGAACTCGACGTTAAAAGCAAGGGGAACATCATGGCCAGGACGAGGATGATTCTCCTCTATGCCTATGCTAACTCCATGAACCGTCTGGTGTTAGGAACCAGCAACAGGAGCGAGCTTTTAACTGGCTATTTCACCAAGTGGGGTGATGGAGCGAGCGACTATGCACCGCTCATAAACCTTTACAAGACTGAAGTTTGGGAGCTGGCCAAGCGTCTGGGGGTTCCAGAGAAAATTATTCAGAAGAAGCCGACTGCTGGCCTTTGGGAGGGCCAGACTGACGAGGACGAGCTGGGGATAAGTTACAAACTGCTCGACGAAATCCTGTGGAGACTCGTCGACCTCAAGATGTCCAAAGAGGAGATTGCTGAGGAGCTTGGAATTTCGTTGGAGAAAGTCGAATACGTTGAATCACTCGTCAAAAGAAGCGAGCACAAGAGACGCCTTCCATTGGGCCCCGAATTCTGAGGTGAGTCCATGAAAAAAGGCTACCTTTTCGTTTTTCTTGCTGCCTCAATGTGGGGAACTCTGGGCATCTTTGCCAAGTACTTGGACGGCTTTGGACTGAGCCCCTTCACAATGGTCTTTTACAGGGTTCTCTTTGCCCTGATGCTCCTCGCGGTTTATCTTTATTTCAGATGTGGCTTTTCGATAAAGCGCTCTCGACTGAAGTTCTACGCCCTCTATGGCTTCTTCAGCATCTTCCTATTCTATACCCTCTACTTCTACACGGTCACCATATCCTCCGTTTCCTTCGCCGTTTTGCTCCTCTACACGGCTCCCGTTTACTCAATAGTGCTGGGAAGGGTAATATTCAAGGAGGCTCTCAGCAGGGAGAAGGTCGCAGCCCTGGCTATGGTGATGTCTGGCGTTCTTCTCGTTAACTGGGGGAATGTTCAGTTTTCCACCAAAGCGCTCATCTTTGGCCTGCTGACGGGCTTTACATATGCTCTCTATGGCGTATTAGCGAAGTTCGCCATTAGAAAGGAAGAGCCAGAGAAGGCCCTCTTCTACACCCTCCTGTTCGGTCTCATCTATCTGTTCCCGTTCACTGACTTTAGTGTTCCGGCTGGTGCGTTTTCCTATCTCTTCGCCCTGGCCTTTTTCCCGACGTTTCTCGGATACATCCTTTACAACCACGCCCTCAAAGAAGTCGAGGTCAGCAGGGCTTCAATAGTGGCTACCATAGAACCCGTGGTGGCTATTGTCCTTGCTTTCATCCTTTTTGGGGAAACCCTCACTTTGAAGCAGCTCGTTGGGGCAGTGCTCATCATAGGCGGCTCGATGCTCGTGCACGCAAGAGAAAAGGAAAAAACTCGGGGAAGCGACTCTTGATGAGGTTCATTAGATGTAGAAGTACCTTTCCAGCTCCCACTCTGTCACCTTTTTCGTTTCGAGTGGCAGTTCTCTGGCCTCGAGGTAGGAAATGTAGTCCTCCCACTCGCGCTCCTTATATCTTATGAAGTTCTTGTATGCATCCCCGAGGGCTTCTCTTACGATCCTGTCCTTCTTTAGCTCTTCAAGGGCTTCACCAAGGCTTTCTGGAAGGGTCTCTATCCCCAGTTTGCTCCTCTTTGCTTCACTCATCTCGTACACGTTCTCCTCAACGTAGGCCGATGGTTCGGTTTTGTGCTTGATGCCGTCCAGACCCGCAGTTAATATCGCGGCAAAGGCGAAGTATGGGTTGGCGCTCGGGTCGGGACAGCGATATTCAATGCGTGCACCGTTGCCCCAGAAGGCCGGTACCCTGATGAGAGCACTCCTGTTCCTGTACCCCCAGCTTATGTAGACCGGTGCCTCGTAGCCAGGAACGAGGCGCTTATAGCTGTTCACTGTGGGGTTCGTGATTGCAGCCAGAGCCTTCGCATGCTTGAGTATTCCACCGAGGAAGTGGAGCGCGGTCTCGCTCAGACCATCCTCTCCTATGAAGGCGTTCTCGCCGTCCCTCCAGAGGCTTATGTGAAGGTGCATTCCGTTGCCAGGCATTCCGTAGAGCGGTTTGGGCATGAAGGTCGCGTAGAGGCCGCGCATTTCTGCTATGGATTTGACGATATACTTGAAGCTCACGATGTTGTCTGCCGTCTTCAGTGCCTCGTCAAATCTGAAGTCTATCTCGTGCTGAGCCTTCCCAACCTCGTGGTGAAGAACTTCGGGAGTCAGGCCGAAGGAGGGCATATAGAGTGCTATTTCCCTCCTGAGGGCTCTTGCCTTATCGAGTGTAACGAGGTCAAAGTAACCTCCGCTGTCTGGTATGTGGAGTTCCCACGAACCGTTCTTTTTAAATAAGTAGAACTCTGGTTCTGGGCCGATGTAGGCCTTGAACCCCTCCTTTTCGAGCCTTTCTAGGGCTTCCCTGAGAACTCCTCTTGGATCGGCGTGGTATGGCTTTCCGTCCTTGTAGATGTAGCCGTAGACCCTCGCTATTCCCTCCCACGGCACTTCAGCGTAGGTCTCTGGATCCGCCTTAAAGACCAGGTCGCTGTCCTCTATTCCCTGAAAGCCTGGGATTGAAGATCCATCGAAAGTTATGCCCTCGGTTATTGCCTCCTCGTACCTGCTTGCCGGTATCTCCATTCCCTTTGGAACCCCGTTGATGTCCACGAATATCAGCTGAATGAACCTCGGGGACTCACTTGGGAATGTTCCGGCTTTGGCTATTTCGTTCATTTTTATCACCATTTAATGTTGCTATGTTCAGTTTTTTCGCTAAGTTTTTGAACGAACACTATAATAAAAGCCTTTTTATTGTGTTTTTGTCATTATGACGAGGTATCTCCCGTGGGGAGCACATGTTGGCAAAATTTTGCACATTTAGTTATCTTCTCTGCACTAAATTTACAAATTCATGTTGAACAAAGGTTTTTGTGCTTCGGGTTGTATGCTAAAACATGCCAACTGCCGAGGATATTCTGAACAGGGAAATAGCCAGGGTGAACCTCCATCTGCCGGTCGTGAGACCTACCCTGCGCCAACTCCTCGATGTTGAGGAGCCTAAAGTTCGCCTCCGTGACGGAAGCTACCACTACTTCAGGCGCTCGGAGCTCGAGTACCTCCGCTCCCTTCTCGATGACGGTGAAGAGGATAAGCTCAGGGTTCCCATAGTCCTGGAGATAAGCACCATCTACAGGGGCTATTTCAGGGTTAGGGGCAGGATTGAGGTCAAGGTCATAGACAAGGTTCTTGGCACCTATAACGTACTGGATGAGAAAAGCGAGGAGCTATATCCTAGGTATCTTCTGCCGAAAATCAGAAAAACCCTTCCAACCACAACAACATACGCCTTCATAGCGGAGTGATGCCCGATGGACGAAAATACACGGGTTTTAAGAGACTATATCATTTTCACTGTCCCCCATGTGACGATGTTAGCCGGTGCGGTACTTGGTGTTCTTCTTCTCCTGGGTGTTAGACCAAACGTTGCCCTCGGGATTTTTACGGCCTTCTACGGTTTCATGCTGCTCATTCTGGCCCTTGTGATAAGGCCCCACTTTTCCAAGCTGACCATCTACAAAGTTGCGGTGGCTTTTTTTGTGGGTTTGATTCTTATGGGTGCCCTGCTCCTGTTCTATGGAGAGTAGCCTTTATATGGACAAAGTCACAACTACCAATGGTGGGAACGCATGAGAAGGGCAATAGTCACGTTGATCGCTTTACTGTTGGTTATCTCGACCCTGCCTAGCTCTTCCGCCCAGTTCGTGAGCTTCACAACGAATGATGTAATAACCGTTCTCCGCGGAGACTACAGTACAGGAACGATCCAGCTTACCAACGCTGGTGGCCTCAGCTTTAAGGTGGTCAGCTACCAAGATTTCTGGGTTGAGGACTCGAACGGAAACCGGGTTTCTGGATTCGATTTAACTATCCACCCCGGGATATTCAGCGACTGGTCACCCCAGAAAACTTACTCTCTCCTCTATAACATCTCGTGCAATGCGAGTGTGGAGGGAGGAACTTACACTCTTTATCTAAAGTTCTGGGCCTTCACCAGTGAAGGTTCGATGTATATTGTTCATGCTGAGGTTCCTCTCAGGGTTATAGCTGAACCCCTTCGCTTTGAGGTTGCGGAGGCCTACGTCAAGGAAAGGCTCGGTTCTCCGTATATCCTCAATGGGGAGACCCTAGTTGTTTTCTCTCATGTCATTAACATAGGACACTCCAACGTCAGTATATCTGCGGCAGTGTTGTTCACAGGGAATGGAAATGTCTACTTCTTCGAGAACAGGACGCTTGAGATGGTTCCTGGTGACAACCTCGTTAAGTTTGAAATTCCTGTGGGCTATGAGATTCCGGAGGGCACTTACAAACTTGACTACATCCTACAGTACAGTGATGGAAGCTATAGATACTCCAGAGAGTTCCCGGTCAAGTTTGGGGTCAGGCTTGTGGGTTTATCCCTCCAGTCGAGCGAGGTGAAACTTGGTGAGGATAACAGGGCTTACCTGACACTCCTCTCTGAGAGGTCAATAGGGCTGAACCTCACCGTGGAGACTTACAAAGGGGGAAGCCTCATCTCAAACATGACCACTCCAATAACTGTTAGTGGAGGTACCGATGTTTTGGACGTGTCCCTCCCGACAAACGTTCCTGGTTTCCTTAGGGCGTTCATAAAGCTGACCTTCAACGGCAGATTGATTGGTGAGGGCAACGTATCTTATACTGTCCTGGCTCCGCCCGTGATTAGGAACGTAACTTATGAGCGGCTATCAGAGGATGAGGTTGTTTTTACCATTAGTATCCTTAATCCCAACGAGGGTAACGTTGATGGTACCCTCGCGTACAGGATAATCAGTGAAGGCAACGTGCTCTACAGGGAGTCCATTCCGGAGACACTGAAGCAGGGTATCAACGAGATAACCCTTGAGCTCAAACTTCCTGTAGGGAAGGTCGTTGAATACGAATTTACGCTATCCTCGATGGATGAGGACAGCAGTGTGAAGGGGGAAGTCTACCTCCAGCCACCAGTAACTACAACGACAACGGCAACGAGCAGTACGAACAACATCACAACAACGACTACTGAAGGCGGTGTATCCTCTGTATGGTGGATGGCCTTTCTCGTCGTAGTCATCCTGCTTTTCGTTGCTGGCGCATTCTACTACACAAAAACTGGAGGGAAAACAAAGAAGCACTTCAGACCAAAGCCAAAAAGACGCTCGCCGCTTGGCAGGTTCAAAAGGCCAAAAGAGCCAAGATTCAGTGAGAACAGGGAGCTCCCAAAGAAGTAACATTCAATACCAAACCTTTTTATTACCTTTTCTACAACTTCCCCTTGGCGAGGGGGTCGGGGGCCCTCGGGATGCTCCTGAGGAAGTTCCGCCCACCGCACCGGGGCCGCGGTGCCGCAAGGCACCTCCTGAGAGGGAGGGCAACGGCGCAGAAACGACACGTCCCGGCGGAGATGGGTATGAAAGCGGCGAAGGGGCCGGCGACGGCTTCCGAGTTAACCCGCAGACGACCCGTCGGGGACCGGTGAAACGGCCGTCCCGCGGGGTGCAAGGCCGAGGGAGGGGCGATGAGTTCCGGTGGGAGCCCCGTGGTAGGCCGCTTAGTCGAATGCCCCCTTGATACAGAAGGCGGGCTACGACCCCCTCGCCCAAATGTCCAGCAGTGAAGCGAGAAGAATCAGCGCACCGCCGATGACTGTTCTGAGCTCTGGCACCTCACTGAAAACTATAAACGCGTAAACCACAGCGCTCAGTGGGTCTAAATAGCTCAATATGGCCGCTTCATTCACTTCGACCTCCTTCAGGCCGTCCATGTAGATGAGCAATGCAAAGGCCGTGTGGACGATGACGAGCACTGTAACCGCCCACCATACAGGATTTCCAACGCCGGAAACCACTATGAATGGCGCTAGAACCATTGACGCTATCGCCAGCTGGAGGAAAGTTAGAACCGAGCTGTCAACGTTCCTCAGGAACCTTCCGAGGTTCGGGATGAGGGCGTAGAAAAATGCTGCCGTTAGTGCGAAGATTATCCCCAGAAAGTCTCTGTCGTTGAAGTTCATCTCTTCTCCACTCATTATGAGGAGAAGGCCGAAGAAGGCCAGACCCACTAGGGCCCACCTTTTTACGGTTAGCCTCTCCCCCAGGAAGCGCCATGAAATGAGCGTTGCTATAACGGGTGCAAGGTAGTAAACGAGAACTGCCTTCGCTATGGTCGTGTAGTTGAAGGCCGTGAATAGGAAGACCCAGTTGAGGGCCAGAGCAATTCCTAGCGCGACGAGGGCCTTCTGCTTCTCCTTTAGGGATTTCCTGATGTTTATGATCCATGTCTTTTTCCCGGCCCCAAAGACCAAGAAGAGCACCAGTGCACCCAGGGAAACCCTGAAGAAGGCCACACCTAACCCCGAGAGGTTGGAAAAGCGCGCAAAAATGCCCACACTTCCCCAGATGAGCATTGAGACTATGATTTTTATCCTCCCGTTCACAGCTCATCCCCGTAGAGCTCAATCCACTCCTCGTAGGCTTCATTGACTTCTTCCCTTCTGAACTCTGGGACGGCGTCGCGAAGGGGGTTAAACTTCTCCAGCTTCCTTTCATCGGAGCCTATGTACGTCGCTATTAGTCCCACCTTGGAGTGTAGGCTTGATGGAAGGCGCAGAATCCTCTTAACATCAACGGTAACGCGCCCGTCGAAGTATGCCTTTGAGAACGTGCTTGAGAGGGCGAAGAGCCTTATCAGGGTTTTGTAGCCCGTCCCCTGTGGAAAAGCTGTTAGGAGTCCCTTTCTCACGAAGCCCTCATATATTTCCTCCCTGTTTTCGATTATTCTCCTAACCTGCCCCTTTCTTAGACCGATGTTGAGGAGATGGTTCTCGTTAATCCTCCTTATGAAGTACCCGAAGCGGAGGCGGAAGACCCTGAAGTAACCCGAGGATAACATTACCTTTCTGCTCTGCACGTCTTCGAACGTTATTTCCTCTGCCGCCGATATGTACGAGAGAATCTTTTCCCTCGCCTTTGAGTCAAGCTGGAGCGCCCAGTCGTCGAGAACGCGGATGTGGTATCCTCTTCCGGAGTAGACCACGTGCACATCTTCAAATCCAAAGTCTTCCTTGAGAATAACGAGAGTGTCTTTGGCCAGCTCTCTGGCATCCTCCAGACAGATTGGGCAGACTTCTCCAGGCTCGTGGTTGCACCTTCTGAGGGGTAAGTCCTTCGCGTCTATGTCGAACACCAGCTCCGCCCCGAGCCAGCCGCTCATGCCTTTTGGTTCTTCGTACAGTGCAACGCTTGAGTAAATCGCGTAGGGGGCTGTGGCCTTCACGTAGTCCTCCAGGTCTCTAATATCCATGAAGACGTTCTTCCTGTCGCTGGGCCCTTCCCCAGTGTGGTCAAAGCCAAACTCCCTGTTTTCAAGGGTTTCGATTATGAACTCTGGCAACTTTTTCGCGTCCCACTCGGTGCGGTAGTAGAGAATCCTCTCCTCTTTGCTCATCTCTCGGAAAAGTTCAGCCATTCTCATCACCTTCTCCAGTCCTTTCAGCTTTTCTGCTCTCAAAGTAGAGTTTTCTGAGGTAGTAGGTCAGTGGGTTCTTGATATTCTTGCAGTCCCGGTCTGGCTTGCAGAGCTGGGGCGCGTTAGCCCGAATCTTTGCACAGTTTGGAGGGAAATACCAGGTGGAGTTGCCGCTGTCTTCCAGTGTTGGCCTATCAGTTAGGCCGAAACCGAGGTGGTACCAGATGTTCTTAATTTCATGGGGCTGATCCTCAAAGAGGGGCGGCGAGCAGCGGTTCCCTGCCTCTATGATGATGGGGAGTATCTCCTTCTCAATTATGCTCAAATCTTGAATGCAATCCCTGACCCTCACGTCCCTCCTTGGAGGATTTGGACATATCCTTGCGTAGCTCAGGAAGGAGGTGAGCAGAACGGTTATTGCATAATTCCTCAGGCCAGAGGGGACACCGCCGAGGGCTATCTTAACACAGGGTGGGAACAGGTCGAAGCGCAGGGGTTGGGCTTCTGCAGAGCCCATTCTCTCAAGCCGTTCTTTGAAGTACTCCTTGGCAAGTTCACTTAGTCTTTCGTAGAGTTGAAGGTAATAGTTCGGAAGTTCATCCCTTATTTCATAGAGAAGGTTTGCTACCCTCTCGAGGTTCTTCTCGAAGGCGTTTTTCCACAGTCTCAAGATCTGCTCTTGGGTTAGGAATGCATAACCTCCCCTTACGTAGACTTCCTTCAGGTTTCCATCCCACAGATCGAGGAATTTTTTCAGCTCAATTTTGTATTTGAGTCTCAGCCTCTCTCTGTCGCTTTGGGATAGTTCGGTGTGATGGGTTCGCTCCAGTATGACCCTATCCTTGTTGGGGATCTCTCCTTCTCCAGCGTTCTCCAGCGGAACTGCGATTCCCTTTATGTCTCTGGCTTGCTTTATCCTTTCAGAGTAGATTTTGAGGTTTGCCTCTTTCACCAGCTCCATTTCTATACCATACGGTGAAAACGCAAGGGCCCCGAGGAGGGCGTAAAATGTCATAAGGTCCTGGAGCCCACTGAGACGTAGGACATCTTCCGGAATCTCACCAGATTTTACCCACACTACTCTCTCCAGAGCTTGTTCTATTCCAACGTAAGAGGGAATTTTCGTGAGCAGATTAGTGATATCGCCGAGTTCCTTGACGAGCTCCCTTGCTTCATGTCCAAAGGGGTCTAACATGGCCTCACCTCTCATCTTTATTTTGGTAGGGGCATAAAACTCTTATGCATCCCAAAAGTTTTATATCCATTCAAGTCCACAAGTTATATTAGGTGGAGATATCGGTTCGTAGTGAACACCCCGAAGGTGATTCGGATGATCGGAAAATATGAGATTGAGAGGGTGAAAAGTGGTATTCCAGGTTTTGATGATTTAATTCAGGGGGGATTCCCAAAGGGGACTACTGTTCTTGTCACTGGTCCAACAGGGAGCGGTAAGACCACGTTTGCTGTTCAGTTTGTTTATAAAGGTGCCGAGATGTACAATGAGCCGGGAGTTATAGTTACCCTAGAGGAGAGAGCACAGGACCTAAGGAGAGAAATGAAGGCTTTCGGATGGGATCTTGAGGAATATGAGAAGAAAAGGATGATAGCTATAGTTGATGGTGTCAGTGCTGTTGTTGGTATCCCCTCTGAGGAGCCGTTCGTTCTTGAGGGGAACATCAACGCGGAGGACTTTCTCCGTTACATCTACCGCGTGGTTAAATCAATAAACGCGAAGCGGCTTGTTATAGACTCCATCCCCTCAATAGCCTTTAGACTTAGGGAAGAATCCAGAATAAGGGAAGTTCTTCTGCAGCTTAACACGATACTCCTTGAGATCGGTGTTACTTCAATTTTAACCACTGAAGCTCCCGATCCTAGCAGGGGCAGGATAAGCAAGTACGGCGTGGAAGAGTATGTTGCAAGGGGTGTTGTCCTACTGGACTTCGTGGAGAAGGACGTGGAGCTGAAACGCTATCTCCTCATCAGAAAGATGCGTGAGACCAAACATTCTATGAAGAAATACCCCTTCGAGATAACTGAGGAAGGCATTGTCGTTTATCCAAGCGGTGAGGTTTATTGATTCCCTCTTTTCTGCTTCTTATTCTAATGGGGTAAACTTTTTAAGTCTTCATTGTTACTATAAATCATGGTCAGAAACAAAAGACTAACAGTGGTTTTAATTATCGGCTCCATAATAGTTTTAAGCGCCATGGCTACTTTTGGGGAGCAGAACGAGAAGCTAGATGAGTTCACGGGGTTATGTGTGTACTCCTCGGCGTCTTTTTCAGTTTTGAGCGACGGAAAAACGAGCGTTGGGGTTTATGCTCCCCTTGAGGAAGGAAGGGTTTACAAGATAACTGGCAGGCTTATGAACTCCTCAGGCGAGTTAAGGATAAAGCCGGTAATGGTTGAACCTGCCGAGCTCGGTTTTCCACTGGAAAAGATCACAGGCGCTTACTGGCCCACTGACGGTTGCTATCTCCTAACACCAGACAGGATTAGGCTCGGGAGCTGCCTTAATGTATCGAAGGGTGAGGTTGTAGAGGCTGAAGGGCTGTGGTATGGGAGAAAGTTCTACGTCTTGAGATATCGAGGTTTTGGTATCCCAGAAACACCCTGGGATGGGATGCCGTGGAGTGTTGAGGGAGTTGTGCTCTATACGGGCTCGAGAACTGTTATCTGGAACGGAAGTGAAGAGATCGTTCTATATCTGCCCTACGGAACAGAGCTCGAACTCGGCAAGAAAATCCACGTTCTTGGGATAGCGAAGTTCTATTCCAAGCTTTCGCTCATCGTTGATTCCCCCGATGACGTTGATGTTGTGGGAGATGCAGATCGTAAAAACGTCTCTCTGGCGCGTGTTGGGGACATAGCCTTTGGTACCTGCATTGTCACGGATGTTGGCCGTTCTCTTAGGCTTAACTGCACGGAGTTGAGGCTCTACGGCTTCTCGGCCCGGGTTGGAGACACCGTCTCATTTGAGGCCCTCAGGAGGAAGTCATCTCTGTACTGCCTTAGCTGTGAAGTTGTCAAGCCCAGGGAGGAGCTCCCTAACGCCATCTGCGACTTCGAGGGAGGTAAACTTGTCAGAATAAGCGGAGTGGTCGAGTGGGCTAAGGTATACAAAAACGGCTTTGGGCTTGCGAACGTTACAGACGGAAACTGTTGGGTTCTCCTCAAGCTCAGGAAATCCCTTGGAATTTCGCTGGAGAAGAATCAGACGGTTACGGCCTACGGGGTCTTCACAACTTACCGAGACATGCCCGCCCTTGAAATAGCCTCGGGTGATGACCTTTGCTCAGGGAGATGCTAGCCGGGATCCTCGGCGGAACGCTGAGCGGCATTTCCCCCGGAATCCACGTGAACACCCTGGCCGCTTTCCTCTCTAAAACTGGGGTTGCGGATAACCTACTCCTTTTCTCAATGGGGCTAACCCACACCTTCCTGGACGTCGTTCCATCCGCTTTCTTTGGTGTGCCAGATGAAGGCACTTCTCTGGGAGTTCTTCCTGCGCACAGGCTCGTTCTTCAGGGAAGGGCGATGGAAGTGGTTAGAATAGCCCTATGGGCTAGCTTTCTGGCAGTTATTATCGTCATCCCACTGATGCCCTTATACATCTCGCTTGTGCATCTCTATCGCCCCACGTTCGGCAGAATGTTTGTCCTTTTTCTTGCGACCTTTCTGATTCTCACCGAGAGCGGCTGGAGAAAGTCCTTTGCGCTCATTGTGTTCCTGCTCTCGGGGATTCTGGGAATCTTGACTTTCAGACTTTCTTTGGGACAGCCATACTATCATCTCTTCACTGGCCTTTTTGGTCTCCCGGTGCTTATCGAAGCACTCCGTTCTAAAAATCCTCCCCTGGAAACGAAAAGCTCGGAAATTGAAATGAGTGGGGAAAGGTTCATTGGGTTTTCACTCCTAGGGACGCTCCTTGGTATGATTGCCTCCCTTGTACCTGCTTTCACGGCCTCTCAGGCTGCCCTACTCGGCTCGTTCTTTTCCAGGGATGAGCGCTCCTTCCTCACCGTTGTCTTTTCGGTGAACACCTCGAACTTCCTCTTCTCCTTTGCGAACTTCTTGGCGACTGGCAGAGTCAGAAACGGAATCGTTGCGCTGATGACTCCTGCTGGAAGCGGGGCCCTAACTTTCTATCTCCTTGCGGCGCTCTTCATATCGATGGTCATCCTAATTTATGGTGAACCCCTTGCGGGCCTGATTCTGAGGGTCGTCTCACGCGTTCCTTACAGAATGCTCAACCTCGCTGTGATTCTCTTCCTGTTTGGTCTGTCCTATCTTTTTGACGGCCCTCTTGGCGTTCTTGTCCTGATCGGGGCATCTATGATTGGCCTGCTTGCCTCAAATCTCGGCGTCAAAAGGACGAACTGTATGGGTGTTCTCATGCTCCCGATAATAATCGGATAGAAGGGAAAAGGGATTAAGCGGATTTCTCCTCCAGGATCTTCTGGAGTTCTGGGTAATCGGTAACTATCCTCTTGCCGTCGAGGGTAGTGAAGTAGGCTTTTTTGAGTTTAACGGTCTTAGCACTGACGTACTTCTTCTCGGGCGGATTGTATGAACCGGGCTCTACGACCTCGTACTCTATAACGTACGTCTCGAGGTCAGGCTCCCCCATATATTTCCAAACTTCGTAGAAAATTTCGGGGTCGAGGTGGATTTCGCCATCTATCTCTGTCCAATCCGCCCCAATTTCTTCCAGAAACTCTTTCACTACATCGAAGTTCATAGAACCACCATTAAATATTAGGGACGCTAAGGGTTATATACCTATCGTCGAACTCCCAAAGGTGGTGAGAATGGTGGCAAAGGTTTACGTTGACGCTCAGGCTGCGAGAGCTATAGGTAAAGGCGCGATGATAGTCTTTAAAAAGGGCGTGATCCGCGTTGAGGGCGAGGTTAAGCCAGGCGACATAGCGGAGGTCTACACACGTGGAAAGAAGTTCCTCGGAAAAGGCTTTGTCAATCCAAACTCCAACATAATGGTTCGTCTCGTCACGAAGGACAAAGATACTGAGATAAACAAGGAGCTCTTCCGCGAGAGGATTAAGAAGGCTAATGAGTATCGGAAGAAGGTTTTAGGTTATGATAAGGCCTACCGCATGGTCTACGGCGAGGCTGACTATCTGCCCGGTCTAATCGTCGACAGGTTCAACGAGATAGCTTCTCTCCAGATTTCGAGTGTTGGAATGGAGCGCTTCAAGCTTGATCTGGCAGAGGCCATAATGGAGGCCGAGCCTGAGATAGAGACCGTCTTCGAAAAGAACACCGGTCGCTCGCGCAGGAGGGAAGGCCTGCCCGAGATAGAACGCGTCCTCCTCGGCAAGGAGAAGTATCGCACGATAATAGAGGAAGGAAAGGCAAAGTTCATCGTCGATATGCGCGGGCAGAAGACGGGTTTCTTCCTCGACCAGAGGGAGAACAGGATAGCGCTCGAGAAGTACGTTAAGCCTGGCATGAAGGTTCTGGATGTGTTTACTTACACCGGTGGTTTCGCTATCCATGCGGCCGTCGCCGGTGCCGAAAAAGTAGTTGCCGTCGACAAGTCTCCAAGAGCCATTGAGATGGCCAAAGAAAATGCAAAGCTCAACGGCGTTGAGGACAGGATGGAGTTCATAGTTGGCTCCGCCTTCCCTGTCATGGAGGAGATGATAAAGCGCGGCGAGAAGTTCGACATAGTGATCCTCGACCCGCCAGCCTTTGTCCAGCATGAAAAGGACCTAAAGCGCGGTCTCAGGGCTTACTTCAACGTGAACTACGCAGGTTTACAGCTCGTCAAGGAGGGTGGAATACTCGTTACTGCCTCGTGCTCCCAGCACGTGGACATGCAGACCTTCAAGGACATGGTGATAGCTGCAGCAGCAAAGGCTGGCAAGTTCCTCAGAATGCTCGAACCTTACAGAACCCAGGCGCCAGACCATCCAATCCTGATGGCCTCGAAGGACACGGAATACCTCAAGGCGCTCTTCCTCTATGTGGAGGACATGAAGTGAGCACGAGGGACGATGAGGAGAAAGCACCTCCTCTGATTCCGGCGTGAGTGATGAGACGCCCACGGGCCCGAGTCCCTGTTTTTATGTATTCTTTTGTTCATTCTTTTACTTCTCCTTCTTTTGACTTGTTCTCTTCTTGATGCTACGGTTGTAAATTGAAAATTCTACGAAAAAAAAACGGAACTAATTCAAACTTGTAATTGGAAAAGTTTTTAAGGATTTTATCTTTACATTTAAAGTGTTGGGGGGATTATAATGAGCATCTGGAGTTGGATTGCTTTGGTGGCTTTCATGGTCATGGCAATTGAAGGCATCTTTGGTGGGGGTATAAGGAAAAGTAACAATAAATGGGCAAGGACATGTTACGCAGTTAGTTACTCCTTGGTGATGATCATTGTGCTGATTGGAGCACTGATTGGTTTTGGTGTTATAAGTAAAAATTCTCTAGTGATCTGGATGATGCCAGTGTTTGCAGTATTAGCATTAATCTTGACCATTATTGGAATACGTATTGACAACAAAAGAACGACCGGGACTGTAGTAGGATAGTTTATTCTTTTGGATTTTATTTGGGCTCTAGATTATTCAGTTCCTCCTTCGTCGGGGGCTGTTTTGATGTGTATATTATCCTAGAGGATTCTAGTTTGTCCCCAACTAGCTTCAAAGAAAAGGCCTTTTAATGAAAATCAAACTGTGCCTCCATCTCGTTCCGGCCTTGAACTTCACGTCCCTGACTTGGTAGCCCAGCTCTTCTCCCTTTTCCGTTATGGCCTTTATCAGCGGCTCCTTGTCCGGAAGGAAGAGCGCGGCCTTTCCGCCGGGCTTCAAATAATCCAGCGCCTCCTCGATGAGCCTCACTGAAAAGCCCTCCCCATATTTCCCTCCACCGACGCCTTCCCTCTCCGTCAGAACTCCCCTCGTAGGCCTCTCGTAGTATGGAGGGGCAGAAAAGATAACGTCGAACTTCTCCCCCTCAGGGATTACACCACGAATTATTCCGCCGTCGCTTTTGATTAGCCTGACTCTGGCATTGTTCCTCTCGATGTTAGCCTTGGCGTAGGCGAAAAACTCCTCATCAATCTCCGTCGCGGTAACGTCGCAGTTGAAAAGCTTCGCCGCCATGAGCGCCATCATGGCAGTATGCCCGGTTCCTATCTCCAGAACTCTCTCGCCGCCGCGGAAGAAGGTTTTGAGGAAGATGTAGCGCGAGACGGGGGTAGTAACAAGTCCGCGCGGGTGGTATTCTATGTCGAGACCGAAAACGGCCTTCGCGATAGCCCGGTTGTAGAGTATCCTTGCCTCCCTGTTCGAGAAGTCGAGCCTTCCGCGCTCGTCGAGGTATTTTCCGAGCTCCGGGAAGATCTTAACGGCCTCACTAATAGGCAGTCCGAGCTTTCCGTCCTTCCAAGTGGGCATAGAGAAAAGTAAGCAGGGAAAAGAAAAGGGTTTCGCTCAGAGTAGCGCCAAGGCCGCCATAACCTTGGCGTCTTCAACCATGTTGTCTATCTTTGCGTACTCGTTGGGCTGGTGAGCCATCTCATCCAGTGTTGCCCACACAACTGCTGGAATGCCGAGCTTTCTGAAGTAGGCCGCGAAGGTTCCGCCGCCTATTCCGCCGACCTTGGCCTCCTTTCTGCGGAGCTCCTTGAGAGCCGTCTGGAGGAGTTTCACTATCTCGCTGTTCGGGTCGGTTGGCTCCGGAGCGTCGAGGCGCTGGATAACCTCGACCTTTATCTCCGGGAGAACCTCTCCGTCAATTTCCTTCCTGTATTTTGCCTTTACCTCTTCCGCGAGCTTTTCTGCATCGCTCAGTATCTCATCTAGGCTGTACTTCGGCAGAATTCTGCAGTCAAAGACTATCTCGTGTTCTCCGGGTGCGATGTTCGGCGAATCGGCCGGGCCGTTAACCATCGTCGGCTCGAAAGTGCTCTCTGGCGGATCGAAGAGCTCATCCTTCTCGGAATACTTCTCGTGGAGGAGCTTATCCAAGTGGTAGGCGTAATCAAGGGCAACGCGGTGAGCGTTTAGGCCCTTATCCGGCATGCTCGCATGAACCTGCTTGCCTTTGACCTTAACCCTGAACCAGAGGATGCTCTTCTCTGCAACCTCGATGAAGGTTCCATCCTCGTTTCCGCCGTCCGGAACGAGAACGAGGTCGTTTTCCTTGAACAGTTCGGGGTGTTCTTTCATAAGCCACTCGATGCCGTACTTGCTTCCGGTCTCCTCGTCGCTGACGAAAGCCAGAACGATTGTGCGCTTGGGCCTTATCCCAAGGTTCATCATAGCCCTGACTGCGTAAAGCGAAGCAACCAAGCTCTGCCCGTTGTCCTCACTTCCCCTTCCGTAAACTTTGCCGTCTTTAACGACTGGCTTGAAGGGTTCTGTGACTGTCCACTTGCTTAGGTCTCCGGGCGGGACAACATCGAGGTGGGTGAGTATCCAGAGCCTCGGCGACTCTTCCCCATTTTCGCCGTAGTAATAGGCGAGAATGTTCGGCCTCACGCCATTCTTAGCCCTCTCGTCTGGGGCGTTGTAGACCTCAACCTTATCGAAGGGCCAGTCCTTTATTATCTCAAGGAGCTTTTGCGCCTTGTCGTATTCGCCTTCGTAGCCGTAGTTCGGGCTTATGGCTGGGATTTTGATGAGCTCCACGAGGGTTTCCACCATATCGTTGCGCAGGTTCTCGATTTCTTGAGAGACTCTTTCGAGGGTTTCGCTCATGGGTATCACCACCTACTCTAACTCGCCGACCCTTTTAAACCCAACCAGGTTCCTTTTGTGCAGTTCAAAAAGAAACGTTATCAGGCGTTCGTAAAGTGGCTCAACATCTTTTCCAAACTTGTTCCTCAGCAGCTTTCCAATCTCTTCGACCGTTCTCCTACCGTCGCATAACTCCCAGATGAAGGCTCCGACCTCGTCGAGCTCTATTCTTCTGTAATCGCCATGGAGTCTCCTAGCTAAGAAATCAAGGGGCGAGTCCATTGGTACTAGGAGGTAGTATTTTCCTTCGATTTTTCTCAGCTCAACGTTTTCGTTACGCTCTGGAATCAGATATAGATATTCCTCCATCCATGAACCTCCCTAGGAGCTAAAAAAGAGGAAAGAAAAATCAGTCCCTCTTCTTTCCGGTCATGTAGAGCCATGCCAAGATGCCGAGGAGGAACAGTATTCCGAGGAGGTTGCTGCTGAATCCTATGGACGGGGCAACGTCCGCCACTATGAGGGCGGCGAAGATTATTCCCATTATTGCCTCTCCAGCGATGAGACCCGCCGCTCCAAGCACTCCTGGGTCGGTTGGGCTCTCCTCGCCACCGCCCCTGGCCTTTGAGACAAGGTGCCTGGTGATTCCACCGATAAGGATCGGTACGCCAAGGCTGAGCGGCAGGTAGATACCGACAGCGACAGGCATAACTGGGGTCCTGAACTTTGAGCCCCTCTTGGCAAGCATCTCGTCAAGGATTATGAGTACAATGGCTATACCGGCGCCGATGTAGACCATAGTCCACTCAAGGGTTCCGGTGAACACACCCTCGGTGACCTTGGCCATGAGGAAGGCCTGTGGAGCGGGAAGGGCATTTTCCTTGGCCGTTGGAGTTCCTGCTATTCCATAGGCCTGAATCAGAAGGTTAAGCACGGGGGCCATGACGAGCGCTGCAAAGAAGGTGCCGATTATCTCGAATACCTGCTGCCTCTTGGGGGTTGCACCAACGATGTAACCCGTGGCGAGGTCCTGCATGGTGTCGCCGGCTATCGCTGCGGCGGTACATATGACGGCCGCGACGAGTATCGTTGCAGCCATGCCCTCTATCCCGCTGAGACCGAGGGCCTTGAGAACGAAGGCCGTGAAGAGCAGGCTCATGATGGTGATTCCCGAAACCGGGTTGTTGGACGAACCGACGACACCCGCCAAGTAGCCAGCGATAGAGCTTCCAAGGAATCCGACGATGAGCAGTATAACGGCCATGACTGCCGCGATTCCTATCGAGTTGATTATGTGGTAGTAGAGCAGGAACAGCGGGATGACGAAGGCCGCTATGAGCATTATGACTTGGTTGAGTGGCAGATCCTCATCAGTCCTTAGTATTGACTCTCCAGACTGCTTTCTCCTTGCGACCTCGAGACCGGTCTTAACGCCCTTTATTATTGGTCTCCTGAGCTTAATAAGGCTCCAGAGACCACCAACGACCATCGCTCCAACTCCCATGTACCTAATCTTGGTGCTCCATATGGTCCAGGCGAGGTCAAGGGCGCTTAGGTTGTCGGGGTTCCCCATGTGGGAGGCATAGATGGGAATCGCAATGAACCATGCGATGGCACCACCGAGGAACACGAGGAATGCAATGTTCAGGCCAACGATATAACCAACGCTGATGAGGGCTGCAGAGAGGTCACTTCCGATGTAGAGGACCCTTGAACCGACCATCTTGGCGGTTTCAACAGTTCCAGACCAAAGGCCGGCACTTCCAAAGAGCTTGTAGAGTCCACCGAAGATACCGCCGTAGAATATCGGCTTGGCGTGGCTTCCACCCCTATCTCCCGCTATGAGGACCTCAGCACAGGCGGTACCCTCTGGATACGGGAGCTTTTCTTCGACTATAAAAGCCCTCCTCAGAACCACTGTGAAGAGGGCACCGAGGGAACCACCGAGGGCTGCTATCAGTGTCACCAGGTAGTATGGGAACTCGGTGTAATAACCGAGAACCACCAGGGCAGGCAGGGTGAATATTATGCCCGCCGCTAGGGACTCTCCGGCCGACGCTGCAGTCTGAATCATGTTGTTCTCCAGGATGTTCCTGTCCTTAAACGCGAAGAGAATTGCCATCGATATAACAGCTGCGGGAATGCTGGCGCTAACGGTCATTCCTGCATACATACCAAGGTAGGCGTTTGCTGCACCCATTATAATTGCCAGAACAACACCCAAAACAAAAGCCTTGAGGGTGTATTCTGGCAGTGATTTCTCAGGCGGGATGTATGGTTTTAGTTCCATATTTGCACCCCCAGAAGGTATGTGCATATTAATTACGTTGGTTCTATGTTAAAAACGTTTTCCTTGTTCTGGAGGTTACATCGAACCATTTTAACATTCACCCTATGTTATTACATTTTGTTACGCTAATGCCTGTATATATTGGGACAATCTTGGCTGTAGTTATACATCACCGTTATAAAATCGAATCTCAACTCCAATGGAGTGTTCTCTTGATCGTAAAATGCCGTGGGGTTGCAGTAATGGTTCACAAATTTCTTGAGTTACCCTGATCATAACCCGAGGTACCGCTGGTTAGGGGTGGGGCAATGCCTTATATACTCCCGGTGTGATATCCATACGTCTGCAAAAGAACACGGGGGTGAAGAGTTGATAGAGATTACCTTCCTCGGCAGCGGCGGCGGCAGGTTCATAACAATAACCCAGTTTCGATCTACCGGTGGCTTTCATATCCGAGCCAGCAGGAACGTCTACGTTGATCCCGGACCGGGAGCACTCGTTCGCTCGTGGAGGTACAAGCTCGACCCCAGGAAGCTCGATGCGATATTCGTCTCCCACAGGCACGTTGATCACTGCAACGACACCGAAGTCATGATTGAAGCCATGACTGGAGGTGCACTCAAGAAGAGGGGCATGTTGATAGCATCGAAGAGCGTTGTATACGGGGACGAGACGCACACCCCTGCGGTCTCTAAATACCACATGAACGTCCTTGAGTCGATTCACACACCCGAACCCGGAAATAAAATACCCATTGGGGAGGAGGAGTTCATAATAACTCCCACGAAACACTCGGATCCGACGACGATAGGCTTCCGAATGAAGACCCGTTACGGAGATATCTCATATATCCCCGACACCGAATACTTCGACGAGCTCATCGAATGGCACAACGGCTCGAGGCTTATCATAGCGGCTGTGACAAGGCCGAGGGACATGGGGATTCCCTACCACCTCAGCACCGATGACGTTGTCATGATGCTCAAGAGGATGGAGCGAAAGCCCGAAGTCCTCGTCATGAGCCACATAGGCATGAAAATGCACTTTGCGAACCCATACAAAGAAGCAAAATACATAGAGACCGTAACAGGCGTGAAGACCTACGTCGCCAAGGAGGGCTTCAAAGTAATGGTGGATAAAAACGAAATAGCGGTGCGGACGCTGAGGCCCGCGCGGTTCGTTTAGCTTTACTCCTTCTTTTTCATTGCCTCTTCCACAGCCCTTCTGACGGTGCCGTAGGCCAGCTCGAAGAGCTCGTCGCGCCTCTTCTCCGTTGGACCTTCTACGACTACCCTTATCTTCGGTTCAGTTCCACTCGGTCTTACGAGAACCCACGAACCGTCCTTGAGGTTGAAGCGGAAGCCGGAGATGGTTAGTATTTCCTTTATCTCGCTTCTGAGCTTCTCCTCAAGGACGTGCCTGGCCACCTCAAGCACGGTTTTCTTGTACTGGTCGGGGCACTTCACGTTCTTCTTGGTGAGGTAGTAGGTCGGAATCTCCTTGCGGATTATTTCCGACAGCGGCTTGCCCTGTTCGTCTATCAGTTTAATGAGCAGACCCATCGTGACGAAGCTGTCTATCCAGAGACCGAACTTGGGATGGATGAATTTCCATGGCTCGGCGGCAAAAATAGCGTTGTACTTCTTTATGCCGTCGTGGGGCTGGCCGAGTGGGACGCGGTAGACCCTTCCTCCGGCTTTCTCGACGACTTCATCTATGCGCGAGCCGGTGTTTATCGAGGTGACGACTACTCCTCCTCCATGCTCCTCGACGTAGAGCTTAGCGAAGAGCGCTATGAGAGTGTCCTCATCTATGTAGTTGCCTTTCTCATCGAAGACCGCTATCCTGTCAGCATCGCCGTCCTGGGCTATAGCCAGGTCAACGCCGAGCTCCCTCACGAGCGGGCCGAGATATGCTATGTTATCATACCTTGGCTCGGGCTTTCTTCCCGGGAAGTGGCCGTCAATGTGGGCGTTGACGCTTATAACTTTCGCCCCCATCTCGCGGAGGAGGTATGGGGCAACAACGCTTCCGGCACCGTTGGCACCGTCGTAGAGGACTTTCAGGTTCGTCTCGTGATTGACGAAATCAAGAACCTCGCCTATGTACTCGTCCACGATGTCTTTCTCATGGACTTTCCTTATCTCATCCCACCCTGCCTTCTTGTAGTTCTCCGAGAAGATTATTCTCTCCAGCTCCTCCTCCTGCTCGAGGTAGAACTCCGTTCCGTCTCCGTTGAATACCTTTATTCCGTTGTCGGTCGGCGGGTTATGGCTTGCCGTAATCATAACCCCAGTGTCGCCGTAGCGTCTGGTTCCCCACGCGAGGGCAGGAGTGGGTATAAGCCCGAACTTGATGACCTCCATGCCCGAGCTCAGAAGACCAGAGATGAGTGCATTTTCAAGCATTATGCTGGACGTTCTGCCGTCCCGGGCTATCGTGACTTTTCCTTCTCTGATATACGTTCCTAGCGCTTTTCCGACCTTCAGCGCCAAATCTGGCGTGACTTTCTCCCAAAGAGTGCCTCTAATTCCCGCTGTTCCGAAGAGCTTCATAGCACCACCATGACTACTTGGGAGGGGCTTTAAATAGTTTTAGCCATGTATATGGCCAACCCCCTGTGGTTGATAAGCTTCAGGTTACCCGGCATTGTGTCGCCACTGAGGGGGAGAATGTAAACAGGGAGGCCAAGCCTCTTCCCGAGCTCGAGAATCGGCTGGACTATTTCGGGCGTTGGTCTTACGGAGTACAGGGCTTTGGCGTCCCTGTAGAGCTCCAGCCTCGGATTGAAGATGTCGTCTCGGACGGCGTTTATCCCAAGCTCCCTTGCCCTCTCAACGGAGGCTGGGTTCCAATCAACTGCAAGAACATCGTAACCCCTTTCCCTCAGCCTTAGGGCCACCTTGAACTGAAAACCTATACCGAGTTCGACTATTTTCCCTTTTGGAACTTTCTCCGCCAAGAAATCCGCGAAGTCTTCAATTGGCATGGTAGAAAATGGGAGAGAGGGTTTAAAAAGCTTCAGAAAACGGCCGTTCCGCTTCCCTTGTCAAAGACGTGGACCTTCCTCATGTCGAAGACGACGTCTATCTCCTGGCCTTCCTTCACCTTGGACTCCGAGCGGAAGGCTCCAAGGAACGTGACCCCGCCAACGCGGAGGTGGACTATCTTTTCGCTTCCGAGATTTTCGATGATATCAACCATGGCCCGGATCATGTTTTCTCCAGGTATTTTGACCTGCGCGAACATTGCGTCGTAAATGTCTTCTGGGCGAATTCCGAAAATGACCTCCTTTCCGATCAGATTCTTTTCCCTGAGGACTTCGGCTTGGTCGTCGAGGAGTTTGAGCCTGAACTCCCCGAAGTCGGCCCAGACGCCTCTATCGTCCTCGATTATTGAAGCATCGATGAAGTTCATCGGCGGGCTGCCTATGAATCCTCCAACGAAGGTGTTTGCTGGCCTGTCGTAGACCTCATCCGGGGTTCCGACCTGCTGAAGGATGCCCTGATTTATGACCGCTATCCTGTCGCCCATGGTCATGGCCTCGACTTGGTCGTGGGTGACGTAAATCGTTGTGACTCCGAGCTGTCTCTGGAGTTTCTTAAGCTCGGCGCGCATCTTTACCCTTAGCTTTGCATCCAGGTTGCTCAGCGGCTCGTCCATGAGGAAGACCTGGGGCTTTCTCACAATGGCCCTTCCGAGGGCTACCCTCTGCCTCTGGCCGCCACTCAGCTCCCTTGGCTTCCTCTTGAGGAGTTCTGTGAGTCCGAGCATTTCGGCGACTTCCCTCACCCTCTGGTCTATCTCCTGCTTGGGGACTTTCCTGAGCTTGAGGGGGAAGGCTATGTTGTCGTAGACCGTCATGTGTGGATATAGGGCGTAGCTCTGGAAGACCATTGCAATGTCCCTGTCCTTTGGTGGAACAAAGACTCCTTTTTTCGGGTCGGCGACGAGTTTGTCGCCGATGTAGATTTGTCCCTTTGTGGGCTCCTCAAGGCCGGCTATCATTCTGAGAGTTGTCGTCTTTCCACAGCCGCTCGGCCCGAGGAGTATCATAAACTCGCCGTGTTTGATCTCCAGGTTCATGTCCTTGACGGCTGTGAAGTCCCCGAACTGCTTCCAAACCCCAATGAGCTTTACTTCGGCCATGGTATCACCTCAAAAAATTTGAAAGGAGAGTTACCTTCTCCTCCTGAGCAGGAGCGGAGCCAAAGCCAGTCCAAGCAAAATCGCCGGACCGCAGATTCCTCCCTCTTCACCAGGCGTGGTTGTGCTAGTGGTGGTCTCGGCTGGAGTTGTTGTGGTCTCCTGCGGCGTTGTTGTGGTCTCGCTTGGAGTGGTCGTCGTTTCGCTCGGTGTCTCAGTGGGAGTCACTTCCTCGCCACCGGTTCCCTCGACGAGCGGTATCATGAGGACCGTCGCGAGGGTCTTCTTTTCGAGGTCGTAGGAACTCAGCTGCTCCTCCTGTGTTGGTTTGAGCCCTTCTGGGATGAGCATGTCAACCACTCTCGGGGCGAGGTTGTCTATGACTGCCTGCGGGTCAGCTCCTCCGAGCTTCCACTGCTCGGCTTCAACTGCAACTGGCCTCCACTTGTCTGGACCGTAGCCGTCCTGGGAGCCTACGAGCACCGCAGTGTAGAGCCCGTAGTCGGTGATGCTCAGGTACTTCTTGGGAACCTTAACTATTATGGCGTTCTTTACTGGGTCGGCTGAAATCTGCATTTCACCCTGGTAAACGGTTCCGTCTGGGAGCACTATCAGGTTTCCGTAGTCCCAGCCCGCTATCCTAAGGGCCAGGTCCCACGGGTGTCCCGGATCGAGCTGGACGTTGCTTCCTGGGCCGTCCGGGAACATCTTGATCGCGCTGGTGTTTCCTCCGTCGGTGAAGTCAAAGTAAACCTCGATTATCTGGAGGCTGAAGCCGTTCGGTCCGTTCCACGGGTTGCCACCGAGATCCTTGAAGTAGAACTCGAGGGTCCAGGCGTCGTCGCCTTCAATCATCTTAAACTTGAGCAGGTCGAGGTGTCCTGGCACGAAGACCTTGTCGGTCGGGTAGGTGTAGGTTCCCGGACCGTGGTCGTCACCCTCCGGGTCGAGCACGGTTATGCCCTGCTTGAGGAGCGGAATGGCCTTGACGGTGGCGAGCTTTATCTCGTTGGCGTCGTAAGAGCTTAGCTGCTCCTCCTGGGTTGGCTTAAAGCCCTCTGGGACGAGTTCATCAACGACCCTTGGTGCGACGTTGTTGATTACCGCCTGCGGGTCAGCTCCACCGAGCTTCCACTGTTCCGCTTCAACTGCAACTGGCCTCCACTTATCGGGCCCATAGCCGTCCTGGCTCCCAACGAGAACGTCTCCCCAGAATCCGTAGTCCTCGTTTATCTGGATGTACTTCTTCGGGATCTTTACGATTATGGCGTTCTTAACTGGGTCAGCGCTTATCTGCATCTCGCCCTGGTAGACAGTTCCGTTCGGCAGGACTATGAGGTTTCCATAATCCCAGCCGGCTATTCTCAATGCCACATCCCACGGGTGCTCGGGGTCAAGGTTGACGTTTGCTCCCGGCCCGTCTGGGAACATCTTTATTGCCGAGCTGTTTCCTCCGTCGGTGAAGTCAAAGTAAACCTCGATTATCTGGAGGCTGAAGCCGTTCGGTCCGTTCCACGGGTTGCCACCGAGATCCTTGAAGTAGAACTCCATCACGTAAGCATCGGTCTGCTCGAGCATCCTGAACCTGAGGAGGTCGAAGGCTCCAGGAACGAAGACCTTATCAGTTGGGTATGTGTAGGTTCCAGGACCGTAGTCATCGCCCTCGGGGTCGGCGATGTCCACGAGGGTTACTCCCTTGACCTCCGTGGGGAGCTTCAGCTCAATCGGGGTGGTTATAATCTCGAGCTCGCCGTTCTGAACGGTCGAGACAGCTAAGTAGAAGTCATCTGGGGTCTCGATGTAGTCGAAGGGAACGATGACCTCTACTCCGCCGTTTACCTGCTTAACAACCGCATCGCCGAGCTTCTCGCTCTCCTCGTAATCCGTCGCGGCGTAAACCTCTGCCTTTCCGTCCCTGTAAACTATATGCTTGGTTATCATCAGCCCGACGCTGTCCTTCGAGTAGGGGAACATCGAGTACCTCAGCTCGGTCGGCTTGTCTTGGAGGAGCGTGAAAGTGTTGCCAACGCGTTCGCCCTTCTCGTATATGCTTATCTCAAACTCGCTGAGGTCTCCCTTAACTATGAAGTGAATTCCCTCACCGTCGAAGTAGACGCTTACGCCTTCAGCGACGGGGGACATGCTCGAGTAGTTCTTGACCTGGCCCTCCCCGAGGCCGTCGAGGGCTCTAACTGTGTAGGGCTCTCCATCGGGGAGGAAGTTTCCATAGAGGTAGCTCGGGGCCTCGAGGCCAGCTAACCTGTACATCTCGTAGAGGTAGGTCTTGAGGTAGCGATCGAAGGTGTAGTCCTGCCCGCTGCTCTGGTCGCTTCCGTACCACCAGAACCAGTCGCTGGCCTCAGCGCGAAGGAGATACTCGTAGGCCTTCTCCCAGTCGGCCGGGCTTATTTCATCCTTGTGCTCCATAAGGGCCTTTCTCGCCAAGTAGAGCCAGTACCAGCCGTAGTTCTCCTGGGGCTCGCCGATCCAGGTCGAGAGCGTTCCGTCTACCCAGCTTGACTCTGGCCACTGCATCTCTTCCTTAACGCCCACCATGTCGTAGAGTTCGTTGAGGCTCTGGGCCTTCTTGAGGGCCTCAACGTTGTCACCGGTCAGGTCGAGGCGCTCCATCATCTGGGGGGTGAGCTTGTTCGCCTGGTCGCCGTAGAGCTGGATGTACTCGCTCGGAGTGAGGGTCCTTATGAGGCCCTGCTCCTGGAGCTCGGTGAGCCTCTTGTAGAGCGTCTCAAGGAAGAGCTTGCCGTCGTAGGGGTAGTGCTCCCAGGGGTTTTCTCCGTCGAGGGTTATGACGTAAACGAGGCTTCCATCGTAGTTCTGCTTCTGGAGCTTGAGAAGCTCGTTTATAAAGTCCTCAACGGCATCGTACTGGTTCATTCCACCGTAGCTGAAGCCGACGCGGTCGCTCAGCGCGTGGTCCCTCGGGAAGAGGTATATCTTCTTTCCGTCGAACTCGGCCACCCAGGGCTTGTAGTAGTTCTCGACCGTCCCCTCGATGCCAAGCTTCTGGAGCACGAGCTGGTCGGTCATGACCCAGGTCCAGCCGTTTTCTGCCAAAATTTCAAGGGTCTTGTCGTTGAGGGCGCTCTCAGCGGCCCATCCTCCAACCGGCTCAACTTGGCCGCCGCCGAGGTACTCCTTGTAGAGCTCGTCGGCCTTCTTCACATGGTCGTTGAAGTCGCTCTCCCAGCCGAAGTCGTTGAGTATCGGCCCTATCGGGTGGGCGTAGGGGACGACGGTAACCTCCACGTTGCCGTTGCCGAGGAGAAGGTTAATGGCCTCGTGCTCCTCGAAGGTGTGGTTGAGGAGCCACATCTGGGCGTCCAGAACTGTCTTAACATCCTCCCTCGTGTAGCCGCCTTCATCGACCTTGTCGTAGAGGGCCTTCAGCTCTGGGTGGCTCATTATGTAGCCGTAGTCTATCCAGGCAAGGTTGAACAGAACGGCGAGGTCTATGTAGTCCTGCTCCGTGAACTCGTTGGTAACGGCTATTTTCTGCTCCTCCACGGGCAGGTTGGCGTACTTCGCCTTGGCTTGGAGCATCTTGTTCTTCAACTCGGTGTAGCGGTCCCAGAAGTCCCTTATGGGATTGCCGTTGGGGTCAGTTATCGGCTCGCCGTTCCACGGTATGGTGTGGTCGAAGAACCCACCGGGGGCCTGGAGCATGAACCACTTTTCGTCAACGGTGAGCGGCTCGCCGTTGGCTATCTTTTCTGTCACTATCTGGTAGTTGTCCTTCGCTCCATTCATGTAGTCCGCAAGCTGGGCTATGAGCGAGCCCGAGAGGTCTATCGTGGCGTGAATCTCAGGGTATTCACTCAGATAGTAGGCCATCTTCCAGTAGTTGTTGGCCGCGTGGAGCCTCACCCACGGCCTCGTGTAGATGTCCTGAATCGGGTCGTAGTAATACGGCTGGTGCTGGTGCCAGACTATTATAACGTTAAGCGGCTGGGGCTCTACTGCGGTTACGCTTGGCTGAACTGCCAGAAGGCTTCCGAGCATTACAAAAATTGCAAAGAGGGAAAGCACTTTTCTCATATTATCACCTCACTCCTTCAAACCTCCGACGGTTAGACCGCTCCGTATGTAGTTCTGGGCAAGCATGAACATCACGAAGACTGGCAGCGCGAAGAGCAGCGCCGCCGCGGCGAAGTAGCTCCAGTCTATTCCCCTGCCGATTCCTCCCATGAGGAGGTATATCCACACTGAGAGGGGCTGGTTCTTTTCGGTTAGAAGCAGGCTCGCTAAGATGAACTCCGTCCAGCCGCCTATGAAGGCGAATATCGCCACGGTGGCTATTCCTGGTAATGCCATCGGCAGGAGGACGTGTCTTATAATCTGCAGATAGCTCGCGCCATCTACCAGTGCCGCCTCGTCGAAGTCGGGGCTTATGGAGTCGATGTATCCCTTGAGGAGCCAGGTGTTAAAGGGAACGCTTCCGGCGGCATAGATGAAAGACAGCACCGGCAGCTTGTCGTATAGGCCGAGCTTGACTATCATACCGTAGAGGGCTATCAACCCGGCTATGCCGAGACCCCCTGCAACCTGCGTGAACATCAGGTAGAAGTACAGAATGTGATCCCTGCCGAAGAACTGCATCCTTGAGAATGCGTAGGCCGCTGGAACGACGAATATCAGTGACAGGAGGACTGTCAGCGTGGCCAGCAGGAGGCTGTTCTTCAGGTAGCCGAAGAACACCGAGTTGACGAACTTTCCGACCACCGTGAACTCGACGGTTCCCGTGTTCCTGAGCACGACGTACTTTTCCATTGGCCCCGAGACTGAAATCCCGTTGACGTCTCCGCCCGTTAGCTCGACCCCCCTGATTATTCCGAAGCCTATGCTCCCGTCGTCGTTGACCCTGGTCAGGACGAAGAGTCCCCTTACGTCCCCTTTAAGCACCCCCTGGACGTTCTCCGTTGTGGAAACGTCGAAGATGATGCCAGAAATGGGTATTTCAAACTTCAGTCCAGTGAACGGTCCGTACTTAATCGTCCCCGTAAGCTTTCCGTTGTCTAGGTAGAGCTTTCCGCCCTCTATTCTCACCTGTCCCTCGATGGTTCCCGTAAAGTTCTCGCTTACCTTGCTTCCTTTGAATCCGAAGAGCACCTCCCTGTAGGCATCGAGCGTAACGTTCCTCGGGATGAGCTCAATTTTTGTTGTTGCGAGCGTTGCGGCTGGTTTTATCGACACGGTGAATATGTAGTACACTGGGAAGAGAATGATGAACATTATGAAGATGGCCGCGAGGGTGAGGATGAAGCTCTTGATTATCTCCTTTCTCTTTTGGCCCATCATCCCTTGGCACCCTCCTGGAGTTTGGTTATCCTAACGTTGACGTACATGTACACCGCCAGCACAAGGGTCGCTATTATCATCACCGCCGCTGCCCTTCCGTAGTGGGGTGCTGCACCGAATGCCTTCCTGAAGCCGTAGAGCAGTATGAACTTGTCCTCGAAGAGGCCCGCGTTGTAGATATAGGGCACCATGAAGTACTGGAAGCTTGCCGCCGATGTGAGGATGGTGGCGAAGGCAATAGGCTTGCCGACTATTGGGAGAACGACGTGCCGGAGCCTCTGCCAGTAGCTGGCCCCATCTATGATGGCCGCCTCGACCAGTGTGCTTGGAACGGACTGCAGGGCGGCGGTTATGACGGTTATCATGAAGGGATACGCCAACCACACCTCAATTATGTTGAGCGCTACAATGCCCCAGAAAGGGTCGTTCGTCCAGTTGGGGAGGGTACTCACGCCGATCGATTTGAGAATCTGATTAATAGGACCAAAAACCGGATCAAACATAAACCTCCAAACGGTGACCGAGAAGAGGAGCGGTAGGGCCCATGGGATTATCAGGAGCGACCTGTAGATCATCTTGCCCTTGACGTACTTGCTGTTGTAGAGCAGGCTGAGGAAGGTTCCCACAAGAACCTTGAGGGTAACGCTCGTTGCGACGAATATCCACGTCCACATAAAGGCGCTTCTGAACTTCTCGTCGCTGAGTATCCACCTGAAGTTTTCGAGGCCGACGAATTTGAGCGGCTCGGTGTCAGGGGCCTGAATCGGGAAGTTCCCGAGCTGGGCATTTGTGAAGGCGAGGTAAACCGAGTAAACTATCGGCCACAGGTTGAAGAGGAGGAACGCTGCCATTCCTGGCAGAATAAGGAACAAAGCAATCGTAGTGATCTTCTTCATCCCAATCCCCTCCAAAAAGGTGGGAAAAGAGGAGAGGCATCAGCCTCCGAGGTTGTTTAAAATCTCCTGGTTGTACTTCTCCATTATCGCCGCTATGTCGGCGTTGGCGGGATCTTGGAGTATCTCGTTGATGGCTCCGTCAACACCGCCCCAGACGGCGCCCATCTCCGGGCTCTTAGGCATCAGGTAGGCGTGCTGGACGGCCTGACCGAAGCCGTAGATGACCGGATCTGCCTGAACCTCCGGATCGTTGAGAACCGCTGGAAGAACCGGTATGTATCCGAGCTGGAGGGAGAGCTCTTTTATGACCTCGGGGGTGGTGGTGAACCACTTGACGAAATACCAGGCGGCCTCCTTGTTCTTTATGCCCTTGGCAAAGTAGATGTCCTTGACTCCACCGTAGGGCTTCGGCCAGTACTCCTTACCGTCCTGGATGATCGGCGGGATTGGAACAACACCGAAGTCAATTCCGGCGTCCTTGATACTGGCGACGCTCCACGGCCCGTTGACCATCATCGGAGCGCGGCCCTCAAGGAATATGCTCTGCTGGGTGTTGTAGTCGGCGGTTGGGGCCATATACGGCCAGACGTTCTTGAAGAAGAACTCGAAGCCCTCTATGGTCTCGGGCTGGTTAAGGCCCGGCTGCTTGGTGTCGTCATCGAAGTAGTAGCCTCCGAAGGCGTGAGCCCAAGCGGAGATGAAGTAAGCGTTAACGGGATAGGCTATACCATACTCGTCGTTGTCTGGATTGTAGTACTTCTCCATTATCGCCTTCATCTCATCAAAAGTCTTGGGCGGCTCGCTCACCATATCCTTGTTGTAGATGATGGCGACGGTCTCGGCCGCGAAGGGCATCGCGTAGTAGTGGTCGTCGTACTGCATGGCCTCCTGGGCCATGGGGGCGAACTGATTGACTACCTCCGGTGTGATATAGTCGTCCATCGGCTCGAGGAGGCCGGCCTCGGCGAACTTTCCAATCCAGTCGTGGGCCCATATGAAGAGGTCCGGACCCTGGCCGGCTGGAATGGCCGCCTTGAGGGCATCCTCGAGGTTTGGCTTCTGCTCGAAGACTATCTCAACGTTCGGGCACATGGCCATGTACTCCTCTGCGAGGCTCTGGAAGACCTCAAGCTCGTTCGGCTGCATGGCGTGCCATATGACTATTTTTCCACTGCCGCACTCAAGCTCCGGGGTGGTGGTCGTTTCAGTTGGGCTTGTGGTCGTTGTGGTTGTCGGGGTGGTTGTGGTCTCGCTCGGGGTGGTCGTTGGCTGGGTGGTGGTTGGGCTGGTGGTGGTTTCACCTTCACCGCTTATACAGCCGCTGGCAACGACGCTAAAAATCAAAACTCCAACCAGAAGCAGGGCAAACAATCCTTTCTTCATAGCTTTATCACCCGTGTTCGCTTTGGGTGTTATAGTATCATTGTCGGTGATATATATCTTGCGCTTCTATGTGCTGATTTATAACACACGCACATTATAGGAACATGGGGAAAAAGGGAGACATCAGTGAACTGAAGCGAGCACTAAGAACGACCACGGTTCCAGCGGGAGGTATC
>NZ_SNUQ01000009.1 GCF_012027555.1 Thermococcus sp. CX2
GGTAAAACATCCGAAGTAGAAATTGCTCACTTTAAGTGCACCAACTGTGGCCATGTGGATATCTTCCCTCGTTGCCCCCAGTGCGGGAGTGATGCAAAGCTTCTCTATCACTGCCCTAAGTGTGACTTTGAATCTATTTTAGATACTACCTGTCCAAAGTGTGACATAGAAATGAAAGCATACAAAAAGAGAAGGATAAACCCATCAGAACTCTTAAACCAAGCAATGAAAAATGTTGGAATTTATACCCTCGATAAGCTCAAAGGCGTAATGGGTATGAGTTCCGCTCATAAAATACCAGAGCCCCTTGAGAAAGGAATATTACGAGCAAGAAATGATGTATATGTATTCAAAGATGGAACAATAAGGTTCGACGCAACTGATGCGCCTATAACCCACTTTAAACCTAAGGAAATA
>NZ_SNUQ01000010.1 GCF_012027555.1 Thermococcus sp. CX2
TATTTACATTATCTACATCTTCACCAATTTCTACAACTTCGCCAATAAATTCATGTCCTAAAATCGCTCCAGGAGTTGCACTGTGTCCTGGAGGAATGCTAAGTATATGCAGGTCAGTGCCACAAATACCGGCAGCTAAAACTTTTACCAAGACTAACTCTTCCCTTCTAATTTTCATGAACTGTTCAGGTTTGTACTTTTTTGGAATTATCAAATCTTTGCTTAAGTCTGGCTTTGGGACATCTTCAACGACTAATTTTCCTTCTCCTTTAAATATGGCAGCTTTCATTTTTGATCACCTCTTCATAAAATACTCATAAAGCTCCAATTGATTTTAGCTCATCTCTCAATGCTTGCAATTGATCCTCATTCAAAAAAATCAACGGACTTCTCAGTTCGCCCATA
>NZ_SNUQ01000011.1 GCF_012027555.1 Thermococcus sp. CX2
CTGGCGATTATGGCCCTTGCGGCCGTTTCATCTATACAATTTTTCAAAGGCAGAAAGCTGAACCTCCAGATAATGCAGCACTACCTGAGAAGCATTGAGGACGTTGTTAAGCCCGAGGACAAGGACTACGTCTGGCTCGGCGGCTACATCGGTTTCAGGGCTTACTACAAGGTGAACCGCGACAACATCAGGAAGTTTGAGTACACGCTGACGCTTTTGCCGAGACAGAGCATCCTCTACTTCCCCATAGCACTCCTCACAAGCAGGCACGACAAGCTCTACATTGTAATAAAGCCAGAATCCAAGATAAAGCGTGAGGCCCACCTCATACAGAAGGGCTACTACCACATAAAGCCCAAGATTGAAGACGAGGAACTCCTTCAGAAGGAAATAGTGGAGATAG
>NZ_SNUQ01000012.1 GCF_012027555.1 Thermococcus sp. CX2
AAGGCAATATTCACGTCCCTGTAAATCCCTTCAAAGACTTTAACAGCTTCAGCAGCTTTTATTGAGCTCATTGGAATGACTCCCTTCTTGTTTATTGTTTCATAAATTCCAATAACTGCTTCCAGGGTTTTTTCATCACTTGCCCCAAGTATCTTAGGATACTGGCCGGTGATGTCTCTAATTGCAGTTCCGGTCATTGTTCTCTCGGGAGCGTGAGCTAACCCAAATTCACCAAGCTTGAGACCACTTTCTTCTAAAATTGAGACTAAGCTTTCTGTGGTCCCGGGAGGCATTGTGGCCTCCGTAATTACAAGATCTCCCTTTTCCAATCCTTTTGCAATTTTGTGAGCAACATCATAAACGGGGTCTAGTTTTAGGTTCCCTCTATCGTCAGTT
>NZ_SNUQ01000013.1 GCF_012027555.1 Thermococcus sp. CX2
CTCTTCGTAGACTATTTTGATAATGTGTTCCTTTGGACTGACTCCTGCCGGAGGTTTCTCCTCCAAAGCCCTTTTTTCAATGGTTTTTGTGAGTTGAAGGACTAACCTGACGTTTACATCGGCCTGTATGAGTGCCCTCTGAATGTCTCGCACAACTTCCTTGATGGTAGCCTCATCAACGGTTCTCGCCCTCGCGAGTTTTCTAAGGGCGTCGTTAAGAGCCTTCCCCAACTTTTCAAGTGCCATGTTCTCTCCCCACTCATTAGGGGGATTCTGGACTTATAAAAGGTTAGGTTCTGGAGGTGAAGTGCCTTTCGTCCTCTGCCGATTTTGACTGGATGTCTAAGGTAATTTTGGTGATCGTCGATTTTGAGGGCAATGACCT
>NZ_SNUQ01000014.1 GCF_012027555.1 Thermococcus sp. CX2
TCTTCCGATCTGTATTGGTTCAAAAATATGCTCTTAAAAATAAAAGGAGCTATGGAAGCACGAAACTCAACTTAAGAACTTTAGAAGAAGAGCTAGGCGGCTACTGGCTGCGAGAGGGAAACAGGCAGAGATTGAGAGGGCTCAGCTTCTTCAGAGGCTCGTGAGACTTGGTATGCTCCCAGAAGAAGCACACCTTGATGATGTTCTTTCACTTACAATAGATGATATTCTCGAGAGGAGGCTTCAAACATTGGTATTCAAAAAAGGTCTTGCAAGGACAATCAAACAAGCAAGACAGCTAATTGTTCACGGCCATATTGAGGTAAATGGCCAAGTAATCAGATCACCAAGTTACTTAGTACTCAAAGAGAGATCGGAAGA
>NZ_SNUQ01000015.1 GCF_012027555.1 Thermococcus sp. CX2
AAGAACTCCTCCACGATTTTCTTCACAACATCTTCTTTCAAATATTTATCGACTTCTGTTAGTAGTTTCCCATCTTTACCAAGAGAGAGTTTTAGTAAAAGTCTGTCATTTTCGAGTTCTATCTTATAGCTATCTTTTAATTCTTCTATTTTCTTTATTCGCCAGTCAGGATATTTTTTCGAGATTATTCTTTCAGCTTTTTCAGGAGTAATTTCCACAAAGTAATCCATTATATCTCCTGTCTTTCCATCGACCTTTACCAAAACTTTTCCATCTTCACTTTTAAGGAGTAGTTCTAGGTTCTTATGATCGCGAACCTTGAAATCACTAAGTTCTAGGTCTTTTATATCAAAATTGGCTTCAATAAGATCTTTCGCTATT
>NZ_SNUQ01000016.1 GCF_012027555.1 Thermococcus sp. CX2
CGGTTGTTATTCTGCCCGAGGGAACCCAGAGGTACGTTGGAAGGGACGCCCAGAGGCTCAACATTCTGGCCGCTAGGATAGTCGCCGAGACCATCAGGACCACCCTCGGTCCGAAGGGTATGGACAAGATGCTCGTCGACAGCCTCGGCGACATCGTCATCACCAACGACGGTGCCACCATCCTCGACGAGATGGACATCCAGCACCCTGCTGCTAAGATGATGGTTGAGGTCGCCAAGACCCAGGACAAGGAGGCTGGCGATGGAACCACCACTGCCGTTGTCATCGCTGGTGAGCTCCTCAGGAAGGCCGAGGAGCTCATCGA
>NZ_SNUQ01000017.1 GCF_012027555.1 Thermococcus sp. CX2
AAGAAGGGAAAGAACGAAATCACTTCTTCTTGGTGAAGTACCAGGCCGCGCCGGCGATGATGATTATCACAAGGCCGACGACGACGTAGGTGGTGGTGCTGGTTCCGCTCGGAGTGGTGGTCGTGGTGGTGGTCTCGGTTGGAGTTGTTGTGGTCTCGCTTGGGGTGGTCGTCGTTGGCTGGGTGGTCGTGGTCTTGGTGATGTCCTCGAGGCTTATACCTGACATCTTCTGGATGACGATGGCGAGGTCATCGACGTGGTCCTTGGTGAGGAGGTCGAGCCAGAGGACACCCTCAGCACCGCTGCTG
>NZ_SNUQ01000018.1 GCF_012027555.1 Thermococcus sp. CX2
TCTCGATGCTCTCTAGGATAGGCATTATCTCAAGCACCTCAAAACCGGCACCTTCTATTACGTTTCTCAGCCCCTCCATGTCTTCGACGGCCACTTTTATGAGGTACTTCTTGCTCGTGAAGCGGTTGATCTCGATGATTTCCTCGAACTCTTGAAGCTTCTCTGGCTCGTCAGTTTTGATTATCAGAGCAACGACGTTGTGGGCCCTCTGGAGTTCCGGATTGAGTTTAATCGTGTAACGCTGAATAATTCCTT
>NZ_SNUQ01000019.1 GCF_012027555.1 Thermococcus sp. CX2
CGACCTCTCCCACGGTGAAAGCGACAAGGGCCTTGCTGTTTTGACCGACAAGGACGGCAACGTCATCGCAGAGGGAATGGTCAAGACCATCAGCGACGTTAACTGGGTATACATTGGCGACCGGACCCTTGCCGACACCCTTGGAATTCAGAACGTTGGCAACGAAATAACCTACGATGTTATTAAGGACATCGACTTCCTCATCCTCGGCCAGCCAAGCCAGGCTCTCAGCCCGGATGAAATCCAGGCCATC
>NZ_SNUQ01000020.1 GCF_012027555.1 Thermococcus sp. CX2
GATACCTCCCGCTGGAACCGTGGTCGTTCTTAGTGCTCGCTTCAGTTCACTGATGTCTCCCTTTTTCCCCATGTTCCTATAATGTGCGTGTGTTATAAATCAGCACATAGAAGCGCAAGATATATATATCACCGACAATGATACTATAACACCCAAAGCGAACACGGGTGATAAAGCTATGAAGAAAGGATTGTTTGCCCTGCTTCTGGTTGGAGTTTTGATTTTTAGCGTCGTTGCCAGCGGCTGTA
>NZ_SNUQ01000021.1 GCF_012027555.1 Thermococcus sp. CX2
CAGCAGCGGTGCTGAGGGTGTCCTCTGGCTCGACCTCCTCACCAAGGACCACGTCGATGACCTCGCCATCGTCATCCAGAAGATGTCAGGTATAAGCCTCGAGGACATCACCAAGACCACGACCACCACTCCGAGCGGAACCAGCACCACCACCTACGTCGTCGTCGGCCTTGTGATAATCATCATCGCCGGCGCGGCCTGGTACTTCACCAAGAAGAAGTGATTTCGTTCTTTCCCTTCTT
>NZ_SNUQ01000022.1 GCF_012027555.1 Thermococcus sp. CX2
TCGTATCGTTTAGCATCTTCTAAAGCTTCTGTTTCAATAAGACTCTAGGAGAATTGAAAGCTGTGTTTCCTCGACCCGGAGGCTCGGAAGCTTCCGTGTTTCAATAAGACTCTAGGAGAATTGAAAGTCTGGGGCGGCCTTAAGGAGGGCTTCGCCGAGCTGGAGTTTCAATAAGACTCTAGGAGAATTGAAAGAATAATCAAAACTCCAGGCGTGATTAGATT
>NZ_SNUQ01000023.1 GCF_012027555.1 Thermococcus sp. CX2
TCACCCTATTTCTATGAGTGCTTGTCCTGTGTCGACGGTTTGGCCTTCTTTGACGAGGATTTTCTTTACTACGCCGTCCTTTGGCGCGGGGATTTCATTTTCCATTTTCATGGCCTCGAGGACGAGTAGTCCCTGGCCGGTTTTGACTTCATCGCCCTCCTTGACTAATATCCTGATGATTTTGCCCGGCATTGGGGCAGTAACTACTCCCTCACCTGCCGG
>NZ_SNUQ01000024.1 GCF_012027555.1 Thermococcus sp. CX2
TCATCTTAGCAGCAGGGTGCTGGAGGTCAATCCTGTCGAGAATGGTGGCTCCATCGTTGGTAATAACAACATCTCCAAGGCTGTCAACAAGCATTTTGTCCATACCCTTCGGACCGAGGGTGGTCCTGATGGTCTCGGCGACTATCCTAGCGGCCAGAATGTTGAGCCTCTGGGCGTCCCTTCCAACGTACCTCTGGGTTCCCTCGGGCAGAATAACAACCG
>NZ_SNUQ01000025.1 GCF_012027555.1 Thermococcus sp. CX2
TCGGTCCGAAGGGTATGGACAAAATGCTTGTTGACAGCCTTGGAGATGTTGTTATTACCAACGATGGAGCCACCATTCTCGACAGGATTGACCTCCAGCACCCTGCTGCTAAGATGATGGTTGAGGTCGCCAAGACCCAGGACAAGGAGGCTGGCGATGGAACCACCACTGCCGTTGTCATCGCTGGTGAGCTCCTCAGGAAGGCCGAGGAGCTCATCGA